>DPMX01000117.1 GCA_003540955.1 Gammaproteobacteria bacterium | reverse complement strand
GCGGGGGAGACGCCGACGGGATCACCGTTTGGCGCACTTCCTGTCACCAACAAGAAATTAGACATATTGATGCCGGCGCGGAGAGTTCCGGTCGGCGCGAGCTCAGCACGAGCTTGATCTATCATCGGTTACGTCCTCATTCTTCCAATTATCACGTTGCTTTTCAAAAGCATCACTTACCTCCAATAAGGTCACACGCGTGTATCAGCGCGCGAAGCCAAGAACAAAACGTGAAGATTGTAAAGATAGCACCTCGGATTCATCTATGCTTCAATCTGTTATGACCGCGTGATCGGATATAGAATTTGTGGCGCAGGGAAAGGCTGTCCACGCCGTCCGTCCGTTATTATTTGCTAGGAGCCGAGTATGTCAACTACCCCGAAAGCCATAACCCCGCCTAGTCGAACGCAAGTCGAATCTGTTGGCAGTTATGACAATTTAGTCGAGCGAGCCCTTAACCTTGTGCCAATACTTAGCGAGCGCGCGGAGAAAACGCAGGAATTACGGCGTATTTTGCCAGCGAACAAACAAGAGATAGAACGCGCCGGTATCGCCCGACTACTGCAACCATCACGCTACGGTGGCTGCGAGGGTCACTTGTTTGGTGCGGTCGAGATCTTGACGCATGTTGGCAGTGCATGTGGTTCGACAGCTTGGTGTCTCGCGCAATATATCGGTCACAATTTTATGCTGTCTCAATGGCCGATCGAAGCGCAGGATCAAATCTGGGGTGTAAAACCGGAAAGTTTGTTAGCTGGCATTTTAATTCCGTTGTGTGGCAAAGCGAAAAAAGTCGATGGAGGTTATCGCTTGACCGGTCGGTGGCCATTTGTCAGCGGAGTTGATGGTTGTGATTGGTGCATTTTATCTGGCATGGTCGACAACGCTCATGGTGATGACGAAGAACGTTATTTCATGATGCAACACGGCACCTTCGAGATCATTGACACCTGGCATGCTATGGGACTTAAAGGATCTGGGAGCCACGACGTCGCTGTTGACGATGTGTTTATACCAGATCACATGACCTTACCGATCGAACACTTAAAAGGCGGACCGACGCCTGGCAACCAAGTAAATACAGCCCCCATGTATCAACTACCGAGCTATATGCAGTTCGGTATTTACATTACCAGTGCAACACTCGGCATCGCGACTGGAATGCTTGCCCAATATGAAGAGTTCATCGCCGGCCATAAAGCGCTTATGTCGGGAAAGGTTACCCGTCACGAAGTTCCCCAGCATTTGAAAGTCGCTGAAGCCACAGTATGCCTCGCCACCGCGCGCGCAATCGCGCGTACGACCTGCGACGAGATAATGTCGCACGCCGCTAACGGAACATTGCCGTCTGACGAACAACGGACTCAGTATCGCGCGCAGGCAAACTTTGTCGGCCTTCAGGCATGGCGCAGTGCCAACGTTATATGGGACGCGGCGATGGGGCGTGGCGTGTACGAGAAGAGTGCCTTAGCGCGCAGCTACCGTGACATGTCGGCCGCAACTCGACACTTCACCCATAACTGGGACATCAACGGTGCAGCCTACGGGCGTGTTAAATTAGGACTTCCGCTCGATAACCCCTCACTGTAGAACAGTTAAAGACGTCGACCGAGTTCCTCCCCATCATAAATAACCGCAGTCGCATCACGGGGAGCAGCAACATCACCAATGCGAGTCACATTTTCAAGTATTGCTTCGGCGGCATTGAATAACGCATCATTCGGTACACGCAATATAGACATAACCACACTGTCAACATCGCGCCGGGTTGACACCTCACCCGGGCCTGCCCATATGTCATAGACGTCGACCTCCCCCGGTCGAATAGCCTCAACAAAATGCTGATGGGTAACCCGCACACCAAGTTGCTTCAAGCGCGGGAAAATAAAAAGTATGTCAAGATTGCGGTAGATTCGTTCCCCCGCATATATCCGCGGGCTTAGCACTTCAACCGTGGTGCCCGCCTTCGCCATTATCTCTGCAACGGCAAATGGCAAACTGGATCCGGTTTCATCCAAAATCAAAACGTTGTTACCTAATCCCTGCGGGTCTTCGAGTACAAGCCGCGCGACCGACCCCACATCTAAGACGTGCGGCAGGTCACTACCTGGAATCGATTCGCGCTCTGGCCGATAGAGACTCAAACCTGTGTCTTCATACGTCGCTCCGGTAGCAATCACGTACTCATCGGCACCAAACTCGCGTAGGGTATCCAGATCCGCAGCTGAATTTAGTGTCACCTGGACACCAGCATTCCTAACTTCTCGAGTCAGATTATCAATCGCAATTCCCCAATCACTCATTCCTGGGAGCTGTTCGTACAATCGCAGATGACCACCCAACACGTCACGTTGCTCCATCAGCGTCACTGCGTGCCCACGTTTGGCGGCCAATGCAGCGCACTTCATTCCAGCAGGGCCACCACCGATAATTAAAACTTTTTTTATCTTTTTTTTGGGAACTTTCTTTAGAGAACCGTCACCCCAGTAAGATTCGCGTCCGCTGACCGGATTCAAGGCGCATATCAGCTCGCGATGCTCCCATAGGCGTCCGGCACATTCGTTACAGCGATTGCAACGAATGATTTCGTCCTCACGCCCTTCTTCAGTTTTCTTGACTGTAAAAGGATCAGTTAACAGCTGACGCGCGAGTGCTACCATATCAGCAGCATCGTCTCTGAGGATCGCTTCGGCCGTGTGTAAATCGCGAATCTTACCGACCACGAAGACCTTAGCTCGGTCACCAACGATCTCCTTCGCACGCTTGCTGAACGGCGCCAACCAACCTTCAGGGGCGGTGTCTTCCATTCCAGGTAACGCGAGATGGATCGTGTGGTAGCCACCGGCCGAAATGCTAAAATAATCAAATAAACCAGTGTCTGCTAGTACCGAGATCTGTTCTTCCGATTGCTCAGGTGTGATTCCGCCTTCTGGCCCCATAAATTCATCCCAAGACAAGCGTACCCCGACTACAAAGTCATCGCCGACTCGTACCCGCACTTGCTCCGCACAATCGATCAGTAAACGACACCGCTTCGCCGGAGTCCCCCCATAGGCATCCGTGCGCTTGTTGTATGTTGGACTCATAAATTGCGCGAGGCCATAGCTGTGGGCACCGTGCAATTCGACGCCGTCAAGGCCGCCCCGCTTGACGTTAGCCGCCGAAATACCGAAGTCATGGGCCAATTCCTTAAACTCTGCCGGCCCCATCACTTGTGGCATTTCGTTGTGCATCAGAGACGGGATACGTGATGCACCCCAGATCGGTTTTGGCCGGTCAATAAACATCCGGCCTTTGTCGTGCACGCCCATCGAGGCAAGCTGTACCATGATGCGTCCGCCGTGCTCGTGCACCGCATCACCCATCCGTTCCATCGATGGGATGCACGCTTCGTCGTAGACATCAACGACGTTAAAGAAAGAGCCCTTAGCACTTCGCGCAGCCGCCACGGTCTCAGTCACACTGAGAGCAACACCGCCTTTAGCACGTTCTCGAAAGTATGCGATCTGGCGGTCAGAAAACACATGCTCCCGCGGGTCCCCATGTTGTGAGCTGTGCGCGGGCTGTAGGATTCGATTCCTAAATTCCACCTTGCCGATTTTAAGGGGCTCCCATACACGCTTAAGATCCTTATCTTTGCTACTTGCCATCGCAGTCACTCCGTACTTCGGATGAGGTAATATAAGCTAACGATAAACAATTAGAAGGCCAACTCCAAGCATTACGCACGACTAGTACACGCACGAGACCAACTCAGAGGAATCATATGGAATTCGGGATTACAATTGCTCCACATATCGACCGCTGGGACTTAATCCAATATGGGGAAGAATTAGGCTACGATCGGGCATGGGTTCCAGACTCACAAATGATCTGGTCCGACTGCTATTCGATCCTTGCTCTCGCCGCCGCCAATACTACGAAAATTAAAATCGGCACTGGCGTTTCAATAGCGGGTACGCGCATCGCCCCTGTCACCGCACACTCTATTGGTAGCATTAATCATTGGCGCCAAACCGGACGTTTCTCGGACTTGGAACCGGCCACACGGCAATGCGCGTAATGGGCTAAGATCCGATGCCGGTGGGTGAGTTTCGCGAATATTTGCGCGTGGTACGCGCACTCTTGAACGGGGAGGTTGTTGACTATACCTACCGCGGCAACACCCGCGAAATCGAGTTCTTACACCGCGACCGGAATTTCGTAAACCTCGACAATCGTATACCCATTTACGTTGCCGGTAACGGGCCGAAGGCTTGCCAAGCAGCGGGCGCCTATGGTGATGGTTGGACCACGATTGGTCGCGATCCAGTTCAGCTGGGTAACGCGCGAGCAGAGATCGACGCGGGGGCAAAAGCACACGGCCGTGTCTTAGATGGAGGTTTTCACACCACACTGTTTTCCTCTACTTCGGTCTTGCGGCCCGGAGAAGACTTAACGAGTGATAGAGTGATCAACGAAGTGGGCAGCTGGGTCACCACAGAACTACATTTCTTCTACGAGATCTGGAATAAGGCGGGACGTAAGGATGAATTAATACCGCCTCACTTCGTAAACAAGTGAGATGAATATCTTGCGCGGATCAATAGTTTTAGTCTTCCAGAAGAGGCATGGTTCCGCCAAATCCATAACGGCCATGCAATTTATATGGTTCCCGAAGAACGAACTTTTGTCACGCCGGAGGCAATTAATGCGATTTGCATGGTCGGATCCGAAGAAGAGATCATAGACCAAGTGCGCGCTGTGGAGAATGCTGGCATCAAAGAAATCAATATCATGCCAGCAGCTGATTATGCCGTCGAAGCATTCCGTGATTTCGCGGAAAAAATCATCCCGGCCTTCCGTTAGCTAACAGTAGTTCCGAGCACCGTTAATTTGATTCGTATAACCACCTTCTAAACCGCCCGATTACGCGCCGGTCGCAGTAGATTAAGGCTAGCCAAACATGTCGCTACCGCTATCCCCACGATTGGAAAGCCAAAGCTGCCACTTAAGGTAATCAATCCCGACATTACGCTTGGACCTAAGACAACACCAGCATAGATAAAAAATAATGAACCTCCCGTCGCCGTGCCAACATCCCCAGGCCCCGCTAAGCGGACAACCTCAGCCAAAAATACGCCATTCCAACCAAAACTCATTGCGCCAACGGCAATAGATAAACACACCGTAAACAACACCGGCGTTCCGGGACCAAGTTGGGTTAACAAAAAGAAGGCTATTGAACTGCCAATACCCAGCAAGACCAAAGTTGGTTTTGCTCCAAGCACCCTATCCGCGACCCAACCCATGATAATCCGCAACACAAGCCCCGCTGCTTGCGATGCGGCAAAAACGGCACCAGCGAGCTGAAACTCAAGTCCAACCTGTTGTATTAAGATAATCATCAAGAAGGCCATAAGGATTGACTGGATCGATGCCAGGCAAAATGCAACTAGTGTCAAACGGCGTAGTGCGCTGTGTTGTAGCAGTTTGCACAGCGCATGCCACGGAGAGGCAAGGGCGATCGGCGCAGAGGGGCTGCGATCACTGTCTAATCTCGTTCGAAGTGGTTGCAGTGCGAGGCTAGATACGAGTGCGATTGCAACGGACACACCAATCGCACCCCGCCAACCGATCGCAATTACCATTGAGGGGATTAGTAATCCTGCGACCAGACCTCCAAGAGGTGCTCCACTTTGTTTGAGTGAAAACACAAAAGCACGCGCGCGTAGTGGTGTAACCCGGGCGAGCACGTGTGATCCAGACGGCGTATTAGGGCCATAGCCGATCCCAATTAGCGCAGCTGCCACAAATAACAGCAAGGGCGAAGCACTCAGCGCTAGCAACAGACAAAGAGCAGAAAAAACCATCCCGATTTGGATGGTCCGAATAGCTCCCCAACGGCGAATCAAACTACCACTCGCTGCTGATAACACCATCGCAAAAGCAAAAACTATCGACATAAAAATGCCGATACCTTTCGCTTCTACCCCAAATGTTGGCGCAATCTCGGTTGCCATTAACGGGACAGTAAGAAAAACGATAACCGTGACCGCCTGCGACACAAACATACCACTAACAGGCAAAAACAAACCGGCGAGTCCTTCTAGATTGCCGAACACTGACGTGATTTTACGAAATGCGAACATTTGAGCGATTTCAACTGACGTGAAGTAAAAATGGTAACTGGTCGTATCGGCGCAGTATCAACTTTCGATCACGTATCATTACGCTCTGGATACGTTTGTATGCGGCGCAGCCAAAGTTGACATGCGAACGCCACGAGGATAAAAACGATCATGAAAAGGGCCATTTCAACGGCTGTATCATTGTCGAAAAAACCAATCGCGTAACCGCCAAATGCGCCTGAGAGTTGCTGCAAGAGACCTGCAATACCAGCTGCCGCGCCGGCTAATGCAGGCACCACGTTGACCGTGCCGGCGAGCGCCGTGGGCATCAATAGCCCTTGCCCCAAGCCCAACAGGATCAGAGGTCCGGCAACCGCAAATGGAGAATGTATCCCAACAAGCGCCATAGCTAACACCAGGCAAACGCTAAAAAGTCCAAAGCACTGTCCAATAAACATCAATTCAGTTTCATCAAAACGCTTTATAAGTCGACTCGTAAGGAAATTGCCGGCGATGTAAGAAAATGGTACCACCATAATGAAAAAGCCTACTTCACTTGGCCCCACTCCGTAATTTGCGAGAACACTTGGCGTACCAGCAAGGAATACATAAAACGGACCTGTGCTTAGCGCAACAACCCCTGTGAAAGCCACGAAGGCAGGCACCCGAATTAGTTGCCGGTACGCGTTTAACATATCTCGAAACCAATAATTTTCATTACAGCGCGCCCGAGCATCAACCGGAAGTCCAATCCATGTTGTTACCATCAACGTCGCTGCTAGCGCACCAATCACCCAAAAATTCGCGCGCCAACCAAAGTACACATGAACTTGGCCACCAATTACCGTCGCAAGCGGCGCACACAAACCCATTGCCATACCGACATATGCCATTACCCTTGCCCTATCGGAACCACTAAAATGGTCCTGCACTAACGCCCGTCCGAGGACCATACCAGCACCAGCACCTGCGCCTTGTAGGAACCGCGCGAACGTTAACGAGGGTAGGCTGGGTGCCATCGCGGCCATTATTGAACCAACACTAGCCAGAGCAAACCCAAAGGCCAGTAGTCTCCGCCGACCGTAACGATCCGACAATGGACCATAAATCACTTGTGTTAAACCAAAAGCAATAACAAAGCTGCTAAAACTCAACTGTACATTTGCTTGATTGGTGCTAAACACCTTGCTCCAGCTAGGCATCGACGGAAGGCAAATCGTCATCGCAACCAACCCAAATCCGATAATGCACAGCAGATTGAGCAGGAATAGTCGGTTTGGGTTTGGGTTTGGGTTTGGGTTTGTGCTTGAACTAATACCGATCATTTCGTTGTGCGGGGAGATAACTGGCAAAACATAAAGGTCGCTCGACTCAAGTGCTTGGGGCAGCTATGGTCCCCGATGACTAACCCTTGCATCGGTTTGAAGGCTCACAACCGATATTACACCGCGGCTGAACGGCTAAGCGACACCTAGTCATCGGGAGTCGACCCTTATCCACCGCTTCGCCTGCGCACTCTAGAGTCGTCTGGTACGATGGATATAATACTCACACCAATAACGCTAGGGGGCGCAGCATGACGCTAGAGGAACACAATGAATTCGAAGCCATTCGGCAACTTAAAGCTCGTTATTTCCGACTGATGGATACCCAGCAATTTGACGATTGGCATACCTGCTTTACCGACGACATCACTGCCGTGTATGAAGGGGCGCCACGACTCAAGAAAGACACCGATCCGAAGATAGAAATTAGCGGGTGTGCAGCCTTAGTCGCGGGAGTACGTGCTTTATTGGCCGATTCGCAATCGATACACCAAGGTTACATGCCAGAACTCGAACTTACAAGTGCGACAACTGCAACGGGGATTTGGCTGATGTATGACCAAGTTCGTCTTCCAACGTGCATCTTCCAAGGCTGGGGACATTACCATGAGGAATACGTAAAGGAGGACGACGGATGGAAAATCAGCAAGATCCACCTAACACGACTTCATACTGAGGAGGAATGGATATAACACCGCCGACGCGGATTCAGCCGGGCATCATAGGCTAGTCACAAAGGTCCTATCGTCAAGTTAGTATTCGTGGATAAGGCAATATACGACATACGCCTCGCGAGATTGGACGAAACCGAAAGGTTACAAACGTTTATTGACGAACATTGGCGCAGAAACCATATTTTCGTCAAGTCCAAAACTTTGTTGGATTGGCAACATCTTAATAACAGTGCCGACCATTACAATTTTATTGTCGGGATCGAGATAACCAGTGGCGAGATCCACGGCGTGCTCGGCTTTATTCCCTTATCACAGTTCGACGCCTCGCTTCCTGACGAAAGTCTTTGCTGGATGGCGATCTGGAAGGTCTGTGCCGCTGCCCGCGGACGCAAGCTCGGACGACACCTCATGGCGTATCTGACTGACTGCGTCAAACCGGGTTGCATATCGACGGTCGGTGCCACCGAGATGACACTAAGAATGTATGCTGACCGAGGCTACCAAATTGGGCGCATGGCGCAGCATTTCGTTCTAAATCCAGCGATTGATAAATTTTCGCTGATTAACCTTAATGGGATGCCAAGGCCAACCACTGCACCTAAAGCCGTGACACCAAAGAAAACACTTCGCCGTATATCAGAAAATGAACTGCATAGATCGGATGTAAAGCTATTTGACAAGCAGCTCGCGATCCCAAAGAAGACACCCGCCTACATCATCAATCGTTATTGCCGCCATCCCCTCTACCACTATACGATATATCACATTCTCCAATCCGGACACGTCGAGGGAATAATCGTAACAAGGACCTCTGAGCATCGCTCGGTTCGCGCGATCCGGATAGTTGAATTCGTTGGCCCCGACGCCGCAATCACTGGCCTCGGAACCGAATGGCTCGACTTATTAGTACACGAAAACGCAGAATATATTGATTTTTACAGCGCAGGCATTCCCTTAGAGATTTTAAACGCAGCTGGATTCCACCACCGGCAAGCAGACAGCGGAATTGTTGTGCCGAATTACTTTGAACCCTTTAGTCG
>DPMX01000033.1:3912-14811 GCA_003540955.1 Gammaproteobacteria bacterium | reverse complement strand
TTGGTAAATTCGATATTCGAGTTAATTCGATCCACCCTGGATTAATCGATACCGATATGATGCGAGAGTTGCCCTGGTTCAAGGCAGGAAAATTGGATCGTGTCCTAAAAACCATCCCACTGGGGCGGCCAGCGAGTTCAGACGAGGTAGCGCAACTTGCACTCTTTTTAGCAACAGATGAAAGTTCATACTGTACCGGTGGTGAATTTATTGTAGATGGAGGTATTCATTGTTGATCTTTGCAAAGTGTAAGGGCCGAAGTAGAAATCAGGAAATAGAATTATGGAAAACACAATCTTATGAAAGTTCTTGTTCAGGCATCTGACGACAGGGCTAACGAGATGATCGTGCGTAAATTGCACCATGTCGCCTATCGGTGCAGAGACGCCAGCGAAACTGTGGATTTCTATACAAATGTGCTGGGATTGAAATTCTCGCATGCGGTCCGCAATGATAATGTCCCATCAACCGGGGAGTTTTATCCTCATCTGCATATTTTTTTCGAAATGGACGACGGAAGCTCGGTGGCATTTTTCGAAACGCCAAACGAAGCGCCGATGAGCTTTGATCCTAATACACCGCAATGGGTGCAACACTTAGCGTTAGAGATCGACAGTAAAGAGACACAACTTGCTTTTCGCGAACGATTAGATGCTATGGGAGTCGACTATATCGGACCCACCGATCATGGTTTTGTGCAATCGATCTATTTTTTTGATCCAAATGGTCACCGTTTGGAATTGACGTATCGATCTCAACAGCCCGGCGAGCTGGAAAGAGCGGAGCAAGAGGCACCGCGTTTGTTAGAAAAATGGCTGAGTGATCGTAAACAGTGGGGCGAGCAAGACGATTTGGATTGACAACTACAAATCACATTAGTGCGGTTTCCGGCCACGTCGCCCGTTCAAGAACACTACGGATAACCGGGGATCGCCACTATGATAGAGAATGATCTCGCGCTATCCGATCTTCATATTCTCGATTTAACTCGTGCGGCCGCGGGCCCTGCATGTGCGCTTATCTTGGAGAAGACGGTGCGAGATCCATGTCTGCGCGCGTGGGACGATCTGAACGGTAGATGATTCGCTGAATGGTCCAGTGGATATCTCAAGAATGCCGATTCGATGGAAAGACCACCCAAACAATACTCCCCTTGTGGCACCCACACCGGGTCAACACAACGACCGGATCAGGACCGAACGGCTAGGTCGTAGTCAAAATGAGATAGAAGAATTGCGTCAAGCAGGAATGCTAGTCGAGAAAATGTCTAAATCAATTGTTTCCGGCGAGACCAATCAATGACGGTGTCGATACATTGTTTCAGGTGCATGGGTTGTCCGGCGTAATAATGCGTAGCGCCCTTTATGCTTATGAATTCTTTGTCTGAGGTTGCGAGTGCCGCGTGAATCAGTGGATTGTGCGTTGCCGGTACCGCATCATCGGCCTGGTTCTCGATTTGCAATATGGGTGTCGCGTGAATCCGTTTAGCGCTGTCAACACCCTTTACCTGTGACTTATCATAGGACCATTGGGAAAGCCATGAGCGCAGTGATGAATATCGTCCGAGTCCAGACGGCGCCGCGTTCACTACTCGCGGATCGCCGAGAAAAGTCCAATTTGATTTCCGTCCGTTCGGATCAACTGTCGGATCGATCCAGCGGACATCGCACATAGTTCGGTGGACAGTAAATGCGCGCTCGACTTCCCCATCGTCGCGTTTCCGGAAGATGCCTAGTAACTCTTCAGCCCATTGTGTGATGCGGCGGTTACGCGCAATCTGCGCTGCGCGAAATGTAGCCACGAAATCTTGAGTAAACGGTGGCCGATGAGGGCATTCAGGATGATATATGTCTAGCTTCCTATCACGTTGATCAGGATTAAGTTCATCGATTACAGAAGGATCTAACCATTCGGTTAGAGTTTCAGCGCGGCTTAAATGCGCTGCGATAAAGATGATGCCATCGGCAATTGGCAGTTTCGCTTCAGTCAGATCGTACGGATCACCCGCCGGGGTATGCGTGATCGAGGGTGATTCGGCTTGACTTTGGTAAAATAGTGATAACGATCCGCCTCCTGACCAACCGACCAGTATCACCTTTCGGTAACCGAGATCTTCGCGCGCGTAGCGAACGTATTGTCCGAGGTCGACAGCAACCTTTTCCATGATAAGCGCACTATCGTTTTTTGGATAACGACTGCCGGCACAAATGACATGGAGGCCGGCATCGGCTAGCGCTTGCGGCATAGGTAGGAGTTGTAAGGTCGAGGCTGGGTGCATAAAAATGTACACAGTGTGGGATGATTTTTCCGGTAGGAAGTGCTGACCCTCGAGCGTTACCATTCCTTGTGAGCTTGCAAAACCATAGGTTTCACGAAACTTTGTATTTTCTGCAAAGCGGAGAATTGTTGGCCGGCGCTTCCATGCGATTTTATTTTCTATGTTCATTTAACACTTGCTATTGGTAATATCGATCCTAGTTCGTCGTTGACGGCAGGAATAACTCTATTCGCAAATAACTCGACCGAACCCAGCACGGCTGGACCGGCCATACCGCCACAGTCGACGTAGCAGATCAGCCGATCGAGCCCTCCGAGATCATGATGTGCTTGCAGTACTTGTAACGTTACCTCACCTGGGTCGCCACAGAAATCGGCCTCGCGAGCGACAAAGCGTTCCTTTGCGATACGTTTACTGACTTCTAGAACACCCGCGGTTAAGCCCTTAGCCTCGGTAAGGGCTTTGGTGAACGAACGATAGTTGTCGCGGTAAGGGAACCATGTATCTCGTGCCGCGTCCCCTGAAAACTGCACGTGGACATAGGCCACTGCAGAGACGCTCATGTCGGCTGGATCGTGGCCGCTCGCGCAGTATGATTCGCGATAAACGTCGGCAAGATGACGCATATCCGAGAATTTCCCAACAACTGTCATCAACATCAGTTTGTATCCATTCTCACCTGCAATACGCGCGTTGGTTTCATTTGACGCTGTCGCGATGTTAATCGGTAGGGAGCGGCCAGAGTAGGTACGCGGTTGCAGAGCTGATTGGCGGATGGGTGCACGGAATTGGCCCTGCCAGTCAATATCCCCTTCATCCCAAAGGGTATGTAGAAGCGCCAGATTTTCGGCGGATATTTCTCTGACGTCGTCGATATTTTGGCCGAAGAGATCGAACGTGTGAGCGGTATAGCCACTGCCAAAACCGATCTCCGCGCGTCCTTGACTTAATAGATCGAGCACTGCAAATTCCTCCGCTAGACGCACGGGATCATGATTTGGTAGAAGCGATACGGCGGTTCCAAGCCTGATCTTCTGAGTCCGCACAGCGATCGCGGCAAGCACCATTTGCGGCGATGACCCTATATAGTCAGAACAATGGTGTTCTCCGAGCCAAATTGCACTGTACCCGCATTTCTCCGCACGCATGCCTAGCTCTACCCAAAACTGATATCGCTCAGCCTGAGTTTCGTTGTAACGTCCGGTATGAGGATCCGGCAGATGATCGCCGAGAGAAACGATATCGAAGTGCATGCAGTTGATCCTCGAATTTGTATCCGTCAGGAGTTTGGAACTAAGATTGATATTGTCGCTAATATTGCACGCGACGAGTGAAACCACCATCGACGACGAGGTTAGCACCGGTAATGAAACTTGCCGCTGGACTCGCGACGAACGCAACGGCATTTGCGACCTCCAATGGCGTGCCCATGCGTCCGAGCGGATTTTGCGTCAATGCCGCGTTATAGATTTCTGGCTGGTGACGTCTGCGATCACCCCAGACCCCACTATCAAAGTAGATAGTTCCCGGTGAGACTGTATTAGCGCGAACTTGTTTTGGAGCGACGACCGTCGCGATGTTCGACATGTAATTTATTAGTGCGGCCTTTATGGCGTTGTACGGTCTTGGTCCGCTGAAGGCTTCGAGGGCGGCGGTTGAAGACACCGCAACAATAGAGCCGCATTGTGATTTTTCTAAATGTGGCAACGCGGCTTCTACGGTACGCACGGTGCCGAGCATGTCAACTTCCATGCCGAGACGCCAGCTGTCTTCGCCTAGGGCACCACTCAGCGCACTGACATTCGCCACGGCGATATCGAGTCCATTAAAATCTGTGACGACGGTATCGACCCAACTCTCTAACTGAGCGGTATCAGAAACGTCGACTGCCGCACCAGTAACGCTCGTTCCCGTCGGGCTAGTCTTTTTTATGTCCTCGACTGTGTCGGCTACTCCTTTAGCGTTACGAGCACAGATCGCAACCGAGCATCCGTCGCTGGCGAGGCGTTCTGCTATTGCTCGCCCGATGCCCCGCGAACCTCCAGTGATAATTGCACGTTTCCCAGCTAGCCCTAAGTCCACGGTGACGTTCTCCTTTTGAAGGATAAGATTATGAGTCCCACGAAATTAAAATTTCAACGTGCCGTATAACCACCGTCAATCGTCAGTGTGTGTCCGTTCGTAAACGACGACCGATCAGAGAATAACCACACGACGGCTTCGGCGATTTCCTCTGCTTGCCCGAAGCGCCTCTGCGGATGCTTACGCAGTAACCGCTCACGCAGGCCGCCGGTGTCCTTCTGTAAGGTCGCCGCCATAGGTGTCTCGATCACGCCGGGACAAACAGCATTTACTCGAATGTTATGCCGCGCGTACTCAAGCGCGGCAGACTTGGTGAGACCTACTACCGCGTGTTTTGTTGCGGAATATGCGGCACCGCCGCGCCAACCCACCAGGCCTGCTACGGACGCGGTGTTGACGATCGCACCCCCACCACGGGGCAACATCTCCTGAATTTCCCGCCGTAGAAACGACCAAACACCAGTTAGATTGATACCAATAATTTTATTCCATTCGGCATCCGTCGTGTCGGCGATAAAGCGATCGTCACCTGCCACACCAGCATTGTTGAACGCACAATCGATTCGCCCATAGCGTGCCATGATTTCATCAATGCTCGAGTTTACCGAATTTACCGAAGCGACGTCCGTTGCCGAAAACATCGCGTCCCCGCCTAGCGACTGGATTTCATCAACGACCGCCCTACCCAAACTTTCGTCGCAGTCGCATACCGCTATGCTTGCACCTTCTTCTGCTAATGCGAAAGCGCAAGCACGGCCAATCCCACTGGCCCCTCCTGTCACGAGTGCGATTCTATCCGTTAGTAAATTATCCATTGTGATCATCTCCGTTAGCAAATTGTCATGAGTTAAATTGGTTCGACATCGATATCCCCATCAACGATCTGCCACATGTAACAGGCAAGATACGATCTGTTCGGTGAAAAGCGTGCGGCGAAACCATCCATCTGTCGTGCTTGCCTAGCGTTGAGGAAGCTACGGAATGTCCGTGCCACCGCGAGGTCTCCTACAGGCCATATATCTTTATCCCCGAAGTAAAACATTGATGCCATGTCGACGGTCCACTGTCCGACCCCGCGCAATTCGAGGAGAGTTTCCGAGCGGGTTTCGAAATCCATTTTTCTTAATCTAGCCGGCGAAAATGTGCCTAGTGCGTGAGCTTCGTTTATAGCCAATAGGGCTAGAGTTTTGTTCCCGGAAACACCGCAGGCCCGGATCGCTTCGATATTATCTCGTGAAAAATACTGCGGGATGCGTTGGTTTGTCTCTCGGGCTATAGATTTAACTCGCAACCAAATAGTTCGTGCTGCTTTGGTCGAGAGTTGTTGGCCAATAATCGTTCGCGCCAAAAAATGAGGAAGCCCGAGATGTTTTCGGCTTGGGATCTCCAGTGGGCCAAGTCGTCGAATGTGTGATTCTAGACTAGGCGAAAAAGCACCGGCCAACTTGATGAATTTCCGATGTAGCTTGGGAGTCATAGTTCGTCAAATAACTTTGGTTGCATGGAGGCATGGTCAGTGTCGATAAAGTTTGAGAGGCCGACTCCGACTAATCGATAGCGTGTTGTTTCAGGCAAGTCTATCCGTTCGAGTAGCTCTAACGCCACTGCGTTCAGATCTTCGAGAGAGCTAGGGCAAATGGCGGGGGTGTGGCTGCGGGTAATGCTTTTAAAGTCGCTTGTTTTTAATTTTAATACGACCGTCCGTCCGATGTGTCCTGACTTAGTAGCGTGTACCCACGTGCGTTCTGCCGCGGCTTTCGTCGGAACAACAAGTTCGCCCAAGCGCAAATCCAATTCGAACGTTTGCTCGGAGGAAATTGATTTTCTTTGCCGATCCGGCCGCACCTCGTTTTTGTCGATCCCACGCGCAAGATTGTGTAAGCGTGTACCGAACTGGCCGAACTGCGCTTCAAGTTCGCGCATCTCAAATTGGTGCAGATCGCTAACGGTAGTCACACCCATGCCGACTAGCCTGGAATACATCGCTTTGCCGACACCGGGTAATTTTTTAACCGGCAAATCTTTTAGAAACGCTTCGATCTGATGCGGTCGGATAACAAATATTCCGTCGGGCTTTCGCCAATCGGACGCTATTTTTGCAAGGAATTTGTTCGGTGCGACCCCAGCCGATGCCGTCAATGCAGTGCGCGCCTGGATCTGAGCTCTGATCTTTTCAGCAACTGCCGTCGCGGTGACAAGACCAGTCTTGTTTGCCGTTACATCAAGGTACGCCTCGTTGAGTGACAGGGGTTCGACGAGGTCGGTGTGGGAGAAAAAAATCTCGCGAATTTGATTCGATACCGCGCGATAGCGTGTAAAATCAGGCGGTACAAATATTGCACTCGGACATATCTTTTCTGCGCGTAAGGCCGGCATTGCTGACTTGACTCCATAGCGTCGAGCTTCATAGGATGCCGCACATACGACGGATCGTTGGCCTTGCCACGCGACGATCACCGGCCTCCCTTTGAGGTCTGGTCGGTCGCGTTGTTCGACGGATGCATAGAACGCATCCATGTCGATGTGTACTATCTTTCTTATTGGTGATTCCATGGTGTCGTGCCAATGTTTTAGTGCCGGCTGCGGCACAATTCCCACATTTATTGCTATGATGATCTCATCATCATAAGTGGAAGGACTGCCCATATGTCAAAAGTTACAGGCTTAGGATACCTCGGCGCTACCATTACCGATCCCGAATCCTGGCACCAATTGCTGCTCACCTTGTATGGTCTAGAGAGGCGAACCGATTCACCTGATGGTATACACCAGTATCGGCTGGACGATCAGCACCATCGGCTTACATTATACGAAGGTGCAGACGATAAAGTCGCACATGTCGGATGGGAAGTTGACACGCGAGAAGACTTGAAACTGTTAGCTGCACATCTGTCGGCAAATGGTGTCGAGGTCAAGGCTGGTGAGTCTGGGCTTTGCAAAGAACGTGCAGTGATGGAATTGATCGTTTGTAGTGACCCGGACGGCGTGCGTACGGAAATCTTTTTCGGTCCAAAGCAAGACGCGACGCCTTTTACTCCAGCGCATGGCATGGACGGTTATAACACCGGCGAGTTGGGACTCGGTCACATCGTATTGGCGAGCGATGATCCCGATGCAACGGTAAAGTGGTACCGTGAGATGCTCGGGTTTAGCCTCTCAGACTACATTTTTTGGGATGACATAGAGGCGACGTTCCTGCATTGTAATCCGCGACACCACAGCCTTGCGTTTACTAATCCGGTGGGTCCACTAAAAGGCGGAGATTTAAACCATCTCATGTTGGAATCTAAGTCGATGGATGACGTGGGGCGTGCGTACGATATTGCACTAGCGAACGAAGTTCCGATTGCGATGACCTTAGGGCGCCATACCAACGATCGAACGACATCATTCTACGTATACACACCATCGGGATGGTGGATAGAATATGGATATGGTGGTGCACTAATCGATGATGCAACCTGGGAGCCGAAGTTTTACAACGCGCCGAAGTTATGGGGCCATGAAATGCGGCCGCCACCCGAAAGCTTAAATGGTCTGCCAGCAGGGCGAACGCCGGAAGTCACTGAGCGGTAGTTCTCGGTAACGGCAATTCTTGTGACTACCGCAGTTGAAACTCAACCACGGCCCCTCCGCTGCCGTATAGCGGACCGTAATGGTGCACCGTCGCACCGGTATACTTACCACTGATCCCACCTAATATGTAAGCAAAGTGCTTAAACCCCATTTCAGCGCGCGCTTGAGCTGCGTACGTTGGACAGGCTTGGACGAGGGCTTCAACATCGCCGACCTCCATCAGACCCAAGATCCGTTTGTTCCACTCATCTTCGGCTGTATTAGCTATATGATCTTCACCGATGTTAATTACGTGGCGGAAAAATGAGCCTGACAGCCCGCCGATACCGACAATAGCGATTCGACGCCCGAGTGTGTCGGCTTGTTCACGTACGACGCGTCCAAGATTCTCAGTAATAGCCCAATCATGATAAAGATTATTAGCCGTGACGACTGATTGAAAATTTCTTTCCGGGTCAAGAAAGTTCGAACCGACGATTGTTCCGGTGTCGACTGGAAACTGATCATAATCTACGCCCTTCGATCGGATTCCATAATCATCGGTTGCCGCAATTGCCGCTTCGGTAAGTTCGATGTCGGTCCGCATGTCGAATGGTAGCTCTCCGTACTCATGCCAATTTTCATCAACATGCAACCCAACTGGATTTGGGCGCATTTGCCATAGCTGGTCTAGCACCGCTATCCACTGGGTTGAGTAGATTGCGATCGTTTCAGGCTTAGACGCCGCGAGCGCTCTGCCTGCCTTTTTGAGCGCCCTAGCCATTTCTCCCCAAGGTGGGTTGTCAGATTGTACGTAGGGAAGCGGGGAGCCCGGGATCAGAAACGCGGAGACAACTGCCATTGCATGTCCGTCCTATGCGGCCTGAGCGAGGCCAGCTTTAATCAAGTTCCATTCCATCACGGCATTTCCTGTGCCGATAACGGTACCGTAACCATGAAGCTCTCCAGGCAACTCTGGATAATCCATGGCCGAAAACATCCAGGTGAAAGCGCCTGATTTAACTTCGGCAAAGGCTTCTTCGATAAATTGCGGCAGCAATCGGAATACCTCTTTTACCTTGCCCTGGCGGAGCAATTCAATCATTCGCATATCCCACAAATAGCCTTCGAAATTCTCGGGATGTTCTTGTGACATGTCTTCGGGTGGGATTGGCTCCTTGCTAAAGTGGTAATGACATAATGTATTCGAGGCGAGCAACACGGCACGCCGTCCGGTTGCCTGAATAGCCTTACGGGTGGCCTTCCCCAACGTGTCCATCTCTTCCAACCCTTCCTCGGTTGATAGGAAGTAAGGTGAGTTGTTTGCAGATATACCAACTATGGGTATATCCCATTGGGGACGGATCATATGTAAGGTCGTAATTGTGCCGTAGTCGACCCGGAAATTAGGGTTGCGCATCATTTTCGAAGTTAATCCCAGCGTCGCCGCTTCAGCACAACAAGCCTCTGCTAGTTCGACGTCGACCTCGAGTTTGAAGTTATACCGAAAGATATTAGGAAAGATCGGATCGACAGATTTTCCGCTCAAATGTTTAACACCAAGAAAGTGGTGGCCTTGCTGTGTGATCCAATGTGGTGAATGTACCAGTAACACATCTGGTTTCATTTCTTCGAGGCTGGTGCGAGCCCGTTCGTAAGCCCAGCGCAATTGCTCCCAACCGCCTTTGGAGCGTGGTTCGTTTTGCGCCGGATTTTCACCGAACACCAGATGTGGCGGGTGCGGTGCTAGTAAGCCCGCAACGATTTCACCCTTTTTCATACTAAAACCTCTTCGGAAAAGGTAGTTTTACGCATTGTAGCCGAGATTCTTCTATCTAATGGCAAATGGTCTCACCGGTGATCCTGTTGCACCCTTTAGTGGAATCGTACCAACGACAAAGGCAAATTCGTAGACCTTGGCCTCGATGAGGGGGGCGAAATCTAGATTCTCGATAATGTAGATTCCGTTTTCTACCAGGAATTTTTGATGATTCGGCGCGAATATTTTCGGATCAGGCCCTGGGATCGCCTCTACTGACCAATTATCGGTACCTACTAGTAGCACTTGTTGCTTGACCACCCAGTCTCCCGCAGAATCAGACAGGCCTGGTGCGCAGCCATTGAATTTATCGTTGTCGACTTTCCAATACTCACCCCAACCCGTGTGGTAAAACAACGCGTCACCAGCTTCTATGACATTTTCCGGTAGACCTTGGCGAATGAGTGCGACTTTCAGGTCGTCGGCTGAGATCTCTTCTCCGCAGTGTAAGGTTCTACCTCGAAGCGCGGCAATATCGACCAAGATCCCGCGGGTGAAAATGGGCGTCACTTTTTCGATGCCAAGCTTGCTGAAACCGCGGCCGCTGCCAATCTCTGCATGGGTATGGCCATTGTAATAACGGATTTTATTCAGATCACCCCCTGGGCCTAAATCCGTTCCCATATGACTTAAGGCATCGAATTGAGTGCCGTCTTGGGTCAGATGGCCAGATACGTAGTCTTCGTTCCACAACAATTTGTTTTCACCCAGTGGCCCCCAAGAAGGCGCTCCGGGTACAGATAAGGTGAATTTACGCTCTTTAGGGGTGAGGCTGAATAGGGGCATCTCTTCTTCGAATACCCGGCCCATGTCATAGATAACCCCGGTATTAATCAATGCCGCTGCGGCCAATGTTTTAGCCGGGGTAAGATGATTCAGAGCGCCCCGCTCATCGTCTGCGCCCCATTTCGACGGCCACCACTTCGAGGGTAAATAATCGTTGGCCTGGGTGGTGGCCACACAAAAGAGGAACAGTATTGCCAGAGATCGATACGACATTGGAGGATGTCCTTCTATTGGGTTTCGATACATTGTTTCATTCGGGCATTGGAAAGACACCTAATAGGTGAGGTTACCGTCCAATGCCGCCCTAAGCACGCGCTCGATATCCTCAGTGTTACAGTGTTTTGGGTTTGTGGCTAGCGATGGATCGGCGGTAGTCTTC
>DPMX01000033.1:3487-3616 GCA_003540955.1 Gammaproteobacteria bacterium | reverse complement strand
GATGGATCGGCGGTAGTCTTCGCCACCAACTCAGGGATCATTTCGGCATCAAGGATGCCAGTTAAGGTATGTGGTATTTGGAGACGTTTTCGTAGCTCTAGCACCCAATTCAGCACGTCATCGAAGTGA
>DPMX01000033.1:2861-3157 GCA_003540955.1 Gammaproteobacteria bacterium | reverse complement strand
CAGGCAAGTTGAGGTAGCCCGCGAGTTGGGACATCTTATGTTCGATGACCTTTCGGTTGTTGATCATTACGTAGGGCTGGAAGATTGCGTTGACGGTGCCGTGGTGGCACCCGGTGACTCCGCCCAGTGGATGCGATAGTGCGTGGATCAGCCCGAGACCTTTTTGAAAGGCAGTTGCACCCATTGCAGCAGCCATGAGTAAGTGCGTACGCGCCTCTATGTTGCCGCCATGATCGAAGGCGACGACAAGATTCTCGGCGATTAATCGCATACCCTCTAATGCTATCCCATCGGCC
>DPMX01000033.1:0-2569 GCA_003540955.1 Gammaproteobacteria bacterium | reverse complement strand
CCCTCTAATGCTATCCCATCGGCCATCGGATGGTAGCTCTCCACGCAGTACGCCTCAAAACAATGTGCAAACGCGTCCATACCGGTTCCGGCAGTGAGATCCGAAGGTAGTCCCACAGTCAATTGAGGATCTGCTAGCACCAGATCAGGCAACATATCCGGATGGAAAATAATCCTCTTAGTTTTGTCTTGCGGATCGAGAATCACGGCTGCACGGCCGACTTCCGAACCGGTACCCGCCGTTGTTGGGATCGCGATGCAGGGCGCGATGTGACCGCTATCGGCACGTTTCCAGTTGTCATTCTTATCTTCGTAGTCGAACACTGTTCCCGGATTGTGTACCAGGAGTCCGATGCACTTCCCCGTGTCCATTGCGGAGCCGCCCCCGAGCACGATGCAACCGTCGGCTCGATGATCGTTAAATGCGGTAATTCCAGCAGCCACATGGTCGCTAGACGGATTTGGATCGATATCACTAAAGACTCGTGCTTTCAGAGCCGCACCGTCTAGGACTTGAACGACGGTCCGGAACCAATCAAGCGTTGGGATGTTGCTGTCGGTCACGACGAGCGGACGGTAGATTCCAAGTTCGGAGCACGCCGCCGGTAACGAGCGTATGTTGTCGGGGCCAATCCGATAATCGGTTGGGTAGTTAAAATGTCCTATGAAGGATTTATCGCTCAACGGATCGAGCTACAGCAGTTATCCAACCGACACGTGCTTATTACTTCAGCAAAAACTCAATGTGTACCCGGTTAAATTCCTCGGGTTCTTCCCACTGTGGCCAGTGAGCACTGTTCTCAAGTACGACGAGTTCTGAATTCGGGATCAAGGCAGCACCTTGCTCTGCTAACGGTACAAGTTGTCCAGGGTTGTAGCGGGTCCACAGAACCAACGTTGGACACAGAAGCTCAGTGAGTAGAATAGGGTTGTTCCATCTCTCGGCGATCTCGGGATCGAGTAAAGCGCTAATACTTTGTTCGGCAATCTGGCGGATCACTGCCGCGCGTCCGGGTTGGTCGTAGATCTGTTTGCGCGCGGTGACTAGTTCTTCAGTAACACTATGGTCCTCGTGGACAAGCCAGCGAAGACGTGCGTGGATGGCGTCTCGATCAGGGTTGCCGGTTGCCTTACGGCTGCGTTCTAATAAATCCTCTAGGTCTTTCTTCCCTTCCGGATCTGGCGGCAACAGGATACCCGTATTCAAAACTATTTTTTCGACGCGCTCTGGATGCTGCAATGCGAACCAGGCCGCGACTTGCGCGCCGAGAGATTCGCCGGAGATAAATACTTTTTCCGCGCCGATAGCATCGACAAACGCCAGCAAATGATCGACGTAGTCTTGAGGCCCATAGTCGATATCAGCTATGTCGCTATAGCCGTGTCCGACCATGTCGATCGCGTGCACGGAGAAATGTTTTGCGTGCGCTTCGATGTTGCGGAGATAGGCCTCGGCATGTCCGCCGGTGCCATGTAGAAAGATCAATACGGGTCCGCTGCCGGCCGTGATAGTCCGCGTACGAACGTCGCCCGCATGGATGAAGTCTTGTTTAAACGCAACGCCTTGCAGCGTATTCCAGATACTACCCATGTACTTCTGCTCCTTACACTATTCCTAGGATCCGAACACGCGTTTCAGATGTTCGTCTGTGGGTGGATTGGTCATTAACGACACGATAACCATCGCAAAGATTGATACGAACGCACCTAAGGTCGCACAAGCGAACGGGTTACTCGATTGGCCCGCGAGCCAGGCGCCTGGATCTTCGAGCACACTGCCGAGGAACCAACTCGCCTTGATCGAGCCAGAATGCAACAGACTAAAGGTGATGCCGCCAACGACGAATCCGGTTATCGATCCCGCTCTTGTAGCGCGCCGCCACACAACGCCAAGAAACATCGGTGACGCTGATGCTGCCATCATGCCGCCGATCCCGATCCAAACTAATAAAGCGACGTTTTTTTCACGCGTGTTCCAGGCAAGTGCAACGGCGCCGATTAAAACAATAATGGTCGCGACGCGGCTGATAATTAGCGCGACTCGGTCGACATGTTTGTCATCTTTTCCTTTGCCAAAGCGTGGCGCAATGCTGCGGCGATAGATGTCGTTCGCAAATATCTGTGCGGTTGACACTACTAAACCATCGGCCGTGGACATCACGGCCGCGAGCACCCCAGCGCCAATTAAGGCGGCGGCCCAGTTCGGTAGTGTGGCAATAAATAGTTCTGGGATAGCCTGGTTGGGGTTCATGCCTTCGGCGAACAGTGAGTCGCCCAGTAATACTCGGGCTAGGATGCCGCCGCACGTGATCGCCGGCAACAACATCCCGAGCGCAAAGGAATACTTGATGAATTTCATCTGGTCGCGGTTATCTTTGAGCGCCCAAAGTTTGTTGCCTATGTGAGGTAATAGGCCCAGTGGCAAATGCGAGGCGAAGATCGCGAATATGTCCCAACGGGAATCAAATAGCGGATGGGTCGGATGTAGAGGTTGAGTTAGATCTGGATCGATTGCTTCGAGTTGCCGAACCATTCCTGAGAAACCGCCTTCAAGACCAAAGCCCGTTAAA
>DPMX01000201.1 GCA_003540955.1 Gammaproteobacteria bacterium | reverse complement strand
CAGCCCTTTATAAAGTTCAAGATACTGGCTTAGAACGGCGTTGACACTAAAGTTTTGCTTAAAATGTTGCTGGGCTGCTACCGCTCGCTGCGCGGCCTGCCTGGGCTCCCGTGCAATCCTTTGTAACGCCTTTGTCAACCCGGTTGAGTCTCCCGGCTCAACCAAAATAGCGGTATCTTCATTCAAAATCTCGGTAGGCCCATGAGTCCGGGTTGCGATAATCGGAAGGCAAGAGGCCATCGCTTCTAGACACACAATGCCAAACGGTTCATCGCGTGATGGTAAGACAAAGACATCTGCTTTACTTAGATATGTTTGTACGTCGTCCTGCCAACCCAAAAAAGTGACAACTTTTTCTAAACCCAAATCACGACGTAAACGCATTAGCGCCCCGCTTTCGGGACCCGCTCCCGCAATGGTAACCGCCAACTTCAAACCATCACGTCTTGCTGCAGCAACGGCTCGTAGAAAAAGATCAAAGCCTTTTTTGTGTACCAAACGGCCTAAACCAACGACTTGAAGCACCCCACTCGACCAATTAGTTGGCTCAGTTTTGGGAGGCTTGGGCGGTATCGACGAAAAGTTCGGTATGCGTGAAATACGATCCTCCGGCACTCCTTGACTACGAAGATACACTTCCTGTCGCCGCGTTGTTGGGACAAGTTTCGAAATGGATTCATAGTATTTCAGATTCACGTAATTATGGGTTTTTGCCACGCTAGGAATCCCCAGCAGCCGAGCAGCTGGGCCAGCCATCTGAGCTGATCGCGCGAGGTGCATTTGTACTACGTCCGCATCAAAAATTTCCAAATGCCTCTTTATCTTCCGACGCGCAAACGGATCCCATGAACCTCGCACAATAACGGTTTTGCTTGTAAGTCCTTCAATTTGCTCGACAAAGGTCACCGCCTTGGATCGCCGTTCACAGATAGCCAACACATCGTGCCCTTTTGACCCAAGCGCTTGGCACATATCAACAAACGATCGTTCCGCACCGCCAAAATTTTTACCGAGCATAATTTGGGCGATACGCATTTCGGTAACTATTGCGTCGGGTTGCAGAGATCCGACAGCCCCGAAAGGTGCTGCCGCAATATTCCGGCAACTCCCACCGGCTCCAACAAATTTAGCTGCCCGTTGGGAGCAATGGCTACCGAGGCCCGCTCGCCCCACGGTCGGTAGCGGTCGGGACGACCTGGGCCAAATACCGTGAGTGTTGGAACTTTCAGAGCAGCGGCTATATGCCCGAGACCAGAATCATTACCGACGAAGGCGTGAGCACCAGACATACACGCAGTGACTTCCAAAAGCGTCGTTCGCCCCGCAAGATTTACAATAGGAAGTGCGCATGTAGCTTGCAATCGTTGGCTAAGATCACGGTCGTCCTTTGAACCGACTACGATGACTCCATCGAAATCCGGTCGTAGTTCTTCGATCAAAGCCCCATAACGATCGACTGGCCATATTTTCCCAGGCCAATTCGCTCCCGGCGCGACGACCAGCCGACGTCCACTGGGGATGTCTCGAAGTAACTCCGAGGCTTTCTCGATCACCCTTTGATCGACCCAAAGACGCTGCGGGGGAATATCGACATTTGGCCCGAGAATACCAGCTAGCGCGGTAAAATGATGCTGCACTGCATGGGCGCCGATTGAGGTGCCGCGCCGTTTCCTCCCGTGCTGACCACAGCGGATAAGCGCCGTCAAAAAGCTCGTCCGCAAATCCACAGCCACATCATAACGAAATTTTCGCAGCGTCCTCACCAGTGACCAAATCCCAGGCAGGCCTGATCGCTTATCTTTGTGGATCAGGCGACCGAGATAGGGACAAGGCTTTATAAGCTCCGACGAGCGACTGTCCGCGACAATATCAATTAAATGTTGCGGATATGAAGAGTGTAACGCTTCTAGGACTGGTGTCGTCATAACTAGATCACCAATGTTACTCAATGTTATGAGCAATAATCGCCGATCCTTCCCGCTCACCGCTCTTCGCCCCCGATGACCGCTTCTATCGCCGAAGCAACGCGTGATACTGGTATTAACTTCATTTCAGTTCCGCCGAATTCCTGCGCCGTGATCGCAATTTGCTTACAATAGGGAGGCTTGAATTTGTGCTCGCTCGTGTGCCCAAATAACGTAATTAATGGCCGGCCTCCAGCCGCCAAAAGGTGCCCGCCGCCAGCATCATTGGCTACACCAAGAGCAATTCGCTGGGCTAACGCAATACTCAAAAGAGCACTGCGCTTCTTGGTCGCCAACGGCTCTTGTTCCGGAAACAAGGCCTTAGGTACCGCCCGAGCTATTTCCTCCCGCATCGATAATTCATTTGGCCCAAGAAAAAAAACTGGTATTCGCCCGTTTATTACTTGATTGCGCGCCAGCTCAATATAGCGCGCCTTAGGCCACCGCTTTCGCGCCGCCCCCGCGCCCGGCGCAAAGCCAACGTACACAAAACCTTCGGGCAACAATTCGTGGGCTAGCTTTTCGTTTCCCGCTCCCACAGCGATCGTAGGTTCGACTCTAAGTTCGCGCCCCGCGGCCAAGTTGGCGAGGTAACGCATTTGATCAAATGTCGAGCTGGGGAATTTGGTGCCTGGTGTCGGTTTTATATCTGATAACAGAAAGTTTGCAGCGGGGGAGATAAACACACTGTGTGCAATACGCCTAAGTAATATCGCGTTACGAATTTTTGGCTCGGTGGATATAAGTATATCGAAGCGTCCTGGAAACGGCGGCCGGACAAGCTCACCCCAACTGACGCCGACACCGGCTAAATCATGTACCTCATCGATCACCCCCGCGGCGACCGATGCTAGTGTTCCGTTAAAAACACTTTTTCGTAACCCCGCTAGCCACACTAGTCGATGAGCGGGGAATGCGTTTTTCAGTGCTACGATTGCCGGCCATTTTATTAACGCGTCACCGATACGATCGCCGGTAACATGAACCAATATGCTGCGCTGTTCAGTAAGGTTGATAAGATTTCTCTTCCACCAGGTTTGAGCCAAAGCGATCATTTATCGCACGCTTTACTGACGAGCGTTCATCATTGAACTTATATACGCTACGAGCAACTTCGACGAACTCGGCATCAAACGACTTAGTCGCCTCTCTCCGCCTGATTTCGTCTTCGATATCCCACAGCTTTTCATTAATATTTTTTAGGGCTTTACGTTCTGATGCTGCTGCATTTATGTCAACACCGCTGTTGAGCCAAGCTTTGGTTAGGATTGCCAGCTCTCGCTGGATGTTCTCTAGTTTTTTAGCATCAGCGATACGCTCATTTTTTATTTCTAAAATAGTGATCTTGTCGATCAGCTCACCGTAAGAAACCGCGATTTCAATACTCATTGCCCAACCTGTCTAATTTCTGTCAGTATTTGAGAGAGCCTCAATATCTTCACTTTTGCGCCATCCTCGAGAGTCGGCAATGTTCGTATCCATAGTTACCGGCGTCGGGCCATCAGCGCCTAAAGCGATACTATTGCCGAACCACGGTAACCTCGATATCAATCTCCGCCGCTATTCTATGTTACGGCTGCAGATTTATCCCGAAATCCTCGTGCAACTGGGCTCCCCACACTCCAAAACTATACCAACGCCATAAAATCACGGCTTTTGGTAGCTGCGACGCTAGGGGTTTTTCGTCAGACTGCCTAAACTAACTTATCCACACCAACCGTGACGCCTAAGGATTATCATATGGGCGATCGACTAGCCAACGAGAAATGCTAAAATGCACCTGATGAAAAATCTACTTAGCTTGATGGTCTTATACGCGCTACCGGCACTTGCGTTAGCTAACACAATGGTTTTCGAGGCCGACGACCAGTTACAAGCTAACGCTCGAAAATGGGCCACCGAATTTGTCCAATTTGCTGAGGCGACGTACGACATTGAGCTCAACTTTTCGCTCCAGAGCATTAAATTTCTAGATGAAATGGTCGATGACCTACACGCGACATTCGTAGAGGAGAGCCCATCTGAAGAGGAAGTTTTCCCCCTAGCTCGGGCGTTGGGCTCCTACATTGCGGAAGTTTATCGCATTTTTAACGGGGGCAAGTGGGGTTGGTTCATTCGAGAGGGCGAAGCGTTCCCCGGAGTCGAAACGACCAGGGGTTCACAACTTTTTCCCGTGGAAAAGGTCTTTGATCGGATTAAAACGCACAGAGACCCAGACATATGGGAATATTATCTATTGATGACACAACAATAAGTGGTCTTAACTTTCGATTGAATCGCATAGTGTCCACGATAGCTCGAAGCCCCTCTCCGATTTGCAGCTCTACGCTAGGTGCCATATACTCGATTTTTTTGTCGCATATGTATGACAATTGGGAAAGTTCGTCCGCCTAGCGGCTCGGTCTCACGGGTCCGGATAGCTGAAAAAGAAACGCCGCCAACGAAAGTCGTGGTAAGCACTGGTCTAAACATCGGTTAGATCCTGAAACAAAACTTATGAGTAAAAGGAAGGTGCGCAAGGTATGTCGCTAGTAATTGGGTTGATTGTGCTGGTTATTGCATCGGTACTTTTCCATTTTTTGAGTCCTTGGTGGTTGACTCCAATAGCGTCCCATTGGGACACCGTCGACGTCACCATTGATATTACATTTTGGGTCACCGGCTTTGTCTTTGTCGTAATCAACGGGTTTATGGCCTATGCGATATATAAATTTCGCTATAAGAAGGAACGCCGGGCGACGTACGAGCCTGAGAACAAAAAACTCGAGTGGTGGCTAACCGCAGTAACCGCAATCGGCGTCGCGGCGATGTTGGCGCCGGGGTTGTGGGTCTGGGCCGACTTCGTGTCCCCTCCGGAAGATGCAATGATTGTTGAGGCAACTGGCCAACAATGGCACTGGAGCTTTCGCTTTCCTGGCGAGGACGGTGTGCTTGGTTCCGTCGACAATAGCAATATCACGGACGAAAACCCGTTTGGAATGAACCCAGACGACCCTAATGGACAAGATGATATTTTGATTGCGAGCCCAGAGGTCCATCTTCCTCTTGGCGTCCCGGTCAAGGCCCTATTACGGTCAAAAGACGTCTTACATAATTTCACAGTGACGCAGTTTCGGGTCAAGATGGACCTCGTCCCCGGCCTTATCTCTTACCAATGGTTTACCCCGACTGTCGCAGGAAGGTATGAGCTTTTGTGCGAAGAATTATGCGGGATTGGGCACCACACAATGCGCGGTCATGTCGTGGTCGAAGAACAAGAAGCATTTGACAAATGGTTGGACGCACAACCGACCTATGCGGAGATTCTTGCCAAAGCTCCTGGGGACCCCTCAGCAGGCGCCTCGCTATACGCGGTCTGCACCGCATGCCACGGGGCCCAAGGCGAAGGAAACCCGCTCTTGAACGCACCAAAATTAGCTGGGCAAGGTGCCTGGTACATGAAGCGTCAACTAGAGTACTTCAAAAAAGGCATTCGTGGTTCGCACGAGCTAGACATATACGGACAACAAATGGCTCCAATGGCGGCGGTACTAGCTGATGAAAAGGCCGTGAACGACGTTGTAGCCTACATAGAGACGTTGCCTGACCTTCCGGCGATATCGACGGTGATGGGTGATGTAGAGCACGGCGAAGATGTATATGAAACTTGTGCTTACTGCCACGGGGCCCAAGGCGAAGGAATACAAGCGCTTAATGCACCGCGGCAGGCGGGGATGAGCGACTGGTATTTAGTCACTCAGTTAAAGAACTTCAAAAAGGGTGTCCGAGGGCAGCATCCAGGCGATGGGTACGGGCCGCAGATGGGCTTGATGGCGAACATTTTGCTCGATGATCAAACGATCAATGATCTGGTCGCGTACATCAACACTTTGGAAATTGAAGACGCGCCAGCGTCAAAATAGGCGACTTAAGGGTTCGAAGAGAGGATATTTGGATGGCATACGTCACGCACGACGAAACGGCATACGTTGCACCGCTAGAAGTTGAAGAAGAACATCTCTACCACGCTAAGACATGGCTTGGTAAATATGTCTTTAGCCAGGACGCAAAGGTTATTGCAATACAATATGCATGTACCGCGATGGGCATTGGATTAGTCGCTTTGGTGTTCTCTTTAATCATGCGACTCCAGCTCGGTTTCCCGAACACCTTCGCTTTCATTGCACCGGAGGATTACTACCAGTTTGTGACCATGCACGGCATGATTATGGTCATCTACCTCCTTACCGCTTTATTTCTCGGGGGCTTCGGTAATTACCTCATCCCTTTGATGGTGGGCGCCCGCGACATGGTGTTCCCTTATGTCAATATGATTAGTTACTGGGTGTATTTAGTCGCCGTGTTGATTCTCGTCGCAAGTATGTTTGTTCCCGGTGGAGCCACAGGATCAGGCTGGACACTCTATCCACCACAGGCGGTCACCGCCGGGACTCCCGGTTCAGATCTCGGCATCATTTTGATGCTGGTCTCTCTGATCGTTTTTATCATCGGATTTACCATGGGTGGTTTGAACTACGTGGTTACAGTTTTGCAGGGCCGAACGCGGGGCATGACTTTAATGCGTTTGCCTCTGACAGTGTGGGGCATTTTTATGGCAACCGTGCTCGCGCTCCTTGCCTTCCCGGCTTTGTTAGTCGCTTGTATCATGATGTTGTTTGACAAAATTGTTGGTACTAGCTTCTTTATGCCCGCGGTTATATCCATGGGCGAACAGCTTCCACATACTGGCGGCAGCCCAGTGTTGTTCGAGCACTTATTCTGGTTTTTTGGGCACCCCGAAGTCTACATTGTTGCGCTGCCGGCATTCGGAATTGTCTCAGACCTACTCGCCACCCACGCGAGGAAAACTATCTTTGGTTATCGCATGATGGTTTGGGCCATTGTGGTAATTGGGGGCCTAAGTTTTATCGTTTGGGCCCATCACATGTACGTAAGCGGTATGAACCCCTACTTTGGGTTCTTTTTTGCTACCACAACCTTGATCATCGCGATACCTACTGCAATCAAAGTATATAACTGGGTTTTAACCTTGTGGCATGGCAATATCCGGTTAACCGTTCCAATGATGTTTGCCATCGGTTTTATTTTCACGTTCATTAATGGTGGCTTAACTGGGTTGTTTCTTGGGAACGTAACAGTCGACTTACCGCTTTCTGATACTTATTTCGTGGTTGCCCATTTCCACATGGTGATGGCAGTGTCGCCTGTGCTGGTAGTTTTCGGCGCTATCTATCATTGGTATCCGAAGATGACGGGCCGGTTGCTCAATGACGGGCTCGGAAGGGCACATTTTTGGATAACCTTTCTTGGAACCTATGCCATCTACTACCCCATGCACTACCTGGGTTTTCTCGGGCTTCCTCGCCGTTACTATGCCATGGGGCCGACGGAGTTCATGCCTGAGTCAGCTCACAGTTTGAATCAGTTCATCACTATATCAGCCATTATGGTAGGAGCGGCTCAGTTGCTCTTCCTCTACAACTTGATCGTGAGCTACCGGAACGGTAAAGAAGCCGGACACAACCCATGGGAATCAACAACGCTTGAATGGCAGACTCCGGCGACCCCACCTGGGCACGGCAACTTTGGCTCCGAATTGCCCTTGGTATATCGCTGGGCGTACGACTACAGCGTCCCAGGCGCCCCGGCGGACTTCCTGCCGCAGAACCTGCCGCCACAGGGTGGATCTGCCGAAGGCATAAGAGAAGGAAAGGTGGACTAAGACGGTACCTCCAAAATGGGCATATCAGTCGGAATAATGTTTCTCATCATGGCGGTTGTCGCTGGATGGCTGTTGAAACAGACCATGAGCACAACCCCATGGATTGCCCGAACAACTATCGTTGAGGGTCACGGGGGTTCGTTCTCACAGGCGAAGGCGAAAATTGGCCTCTGGGTTTTTCTTGCAGTTGTCACTTCGCTGTTTGCTTTGTTTATCAGCGCATACACTACTCGCATGGAGCTAGGCGATTGGCGGCCATTGCCAGAACCAACCTTGCTCTGGTTCAACACCGCGATCCTGGTACTTAGCAGTATTGCTTTGCAATGGGCGCGACACTCGGTTGAGAAGGAAGAGATCGGCGGTGTCAAAATAGGTCTCGCAGCGGGTGGCGGGTTGACGATAAGCTTTATGGTCGGTCAGCTCGTTGCCTGGCAACAGCTCGGCGACCTCGGGTATCACCCCAGCACAAATCCGGCAAACGGCTTTTTCTACTTGATTACTGGCCTGCACGGTCTCCATATGCTTGGCGGCCTGGTAGCGTGGTGCCGCACCTCTTTTAAGGTCTGGCGTGGCAGCGAAGCCGCCGAAGTACGCTTGAGTGTGGAACTCTGTACGGCTTACTGGCACTTTTTGCTGGTCGTTTGGTTCGTATTATTTGGTCTGATGTTATCGACCTAACAACATAAGGATTCACAGAAGTGTCGAATGAGATAGCAGTAGATACCGGGCGTTCAATAGACATGGTTGAAGGCCTGCCGGGCATAGTCTCTGATTGGTCGTCTGACCAGCGGGCGTTCAAGCGCGTGCCTTGGGGCAAGGCAATGATGTGGATCTTCTTACTTAGCGACACCTTTATTTTTTCTTGTTTTCTGTTGAGCTACATGAAGGTGCGCATGACCACCACCGTGCCGTGGCCTAATCCGAGCGAAGTGTTCGCACTAACTATTATGGGTAACCATATACCGTTGGTGCTAATCGCCATTATGACTTTTATTCTTATTAGTAGCAGCGGCACCATGGCGATGGCGGTCATGTTCGGATACCGCAAGAACAAAAAGGTGACCGGCCTATTGCTTGTCATAACCGCACTATTCGGCGCTTCGTTCGTTGGTATGCAGGCTTTCGAGTGGACTAAGCTCATCGTTGATGAGGGCGTGCGGCCCTGGGGCAACCCAATGGGCGCTGAACAGTTTGGCGCATGCTTTTTTATGATCACTGGATTCCACGGTTTCCACGTGTCTGTTGGGGTCTTGTTCCTGATTATTATGGCGGTGAAGGTGTATAGGGGCAGCCTTGATATCGGGCGTCCAGGTTTGTTTACCCATCGGCCTGGGGATTATGAAGAGATTGAGATCATGGGCCTATATTGGCATTTCGTCGACCTCGTATGGGTGTTCATCTTCGCATTTTTTTACCTTTGGTAGGCTCCAACATGTCAGACGCAGAAACAGCAACAATATCCGGACCGGCACACGCACCCGAAGATCATGTCGAAGGACAAGAGCACCCCATTTCCACATACCTATGGGTGTGGTTTTTGTTATTCGTTTTGAGTGTTGGGTCGTATATGGTCGATTACATGCAGCTCCAAGGGCTCTTGCGGTGGTCCTTAATCCTCATTTTCATGTTCTTAAAGGCAGGCTTTATCATTGCCGTATTCATGCACATGGTCTGGGAGCGTCTAGCTTTATCATTCGCCATTTTGTTACCTCCCCTGGTGTTACTTGTGTTCATCGGCCTTATGACGTCTGAAGCGAATTACACTTTTCTGAGTAGACTTACTTTTTTTGGCGGACCATAAGGGCTAGGGTTGCGACTCGCTGGTAATACCGGTTGGTCGGCCCATATACCGCGTTGCTCTAGCAACACTTAGCTCGTCTGTGGCCAGATTATTACGTTTTTCGATCTCGACACCACAGTGAAATCGGACGCGATTCACACGCAGCATGCGTCTTTTTTACCTTCCTCTTCTCGCCTACTTTTTGCTCTTTAGCCCTTTGTTGCTCGCGCACGGCGGCGTTGCCTTCGAAGAAGATACTTGCGTTCTAAACATCGGTTTTCTTAAAGCTCACTTTACTGGATACCAGCCCAAATCTAGGGGCAACACAGAATTCTGCGAGGACATTCCGGATGTCGGAGAAAGCGTGTTTGTGATCGAGTACCTCCACGGCTTTTTAAACCAAATACCGGTGGATTTCCGTATTATTGAAGATATTGGGGATTTTGGTGTCTTTGCCAACTGGGATGATATTGAATCCATTAAAGATCTTGAACGGGTGACTGTCTTTTACCAACCGCCGACGCGGCGGCCGAGTGGCGTAATGACTGTCGAATATAAATTTCGAAAAGCCGGGAGCTATATCGGCATCGTTACGGCCCCGCACCCGAAGCAAGACAAAATTTATCGTGCTGTTTTCCAATTTCAAGTGGGTGGCCAGTCCTACGGCTACATTTTTATCTTTGCTTTTCTTATAGTGCTAACACAACTCGTCTATTGGATAAACGCCGGTGGATTACGGAAATTTCGTCAACGCCGTGTACCTTGATCCTTCATCGGTCGCGGGGCTTCTTGGCGATTAATCCATTCATTGTATTCATGTTTGGTAGTAGCAATCAGTGTAATTGGCATAAATCCGCTTTCAGGCCCACAGACGGTAACCGGGAGCCCTCGATAAACGCCGGGGACCATAATTTCGACCCGGCGGCTAGTTGTAACTCCGGGTAGAATCTCCTGTGTAATATCGATTCCTTCTACCGACCACGGGTAAGGTCGATCTATTGAAATAAAAATCAAGTGTATTTTTGTTTGTACAGGCAAAACTATCGGCTTGTCGTTACCAGCTAGGTCTGGTTTAACGCCCTCAATCGTTATCTCCGGCGTACCCCGGCCTGCGTTACTTAAAATACTTATATCGTAATCAAGGTAATCATATGACCAATTGCAATTATTCCCCGTAACTATTAATCGAATTTCAGATCCCCGTTCTTTCTCGGAGTCCAACAAAGTCTTTGTCGCAGGAATAGCCATTAACACGAGAATTATGAACGGAATCGCTGTCCAAACAAGTTCCGTAGTATGGTTTTTATGAAAGTTCGCTCCGGCCTTTTCTTGCAAATTTCTATGGGTAAAGGTGAAATAAATCGTCGCTGCAAACACCAACACAGCGATAAACCCACAGGTCCAAAAAACGATCAAATGTACGTCGTGTGTGGTGCTACTTAAAGACATCGCTCTTTACGGGTGCTTCGATATGCGTTCGATAATTTTTAGATCCCTGACGAAAAGGTATCGTAGTCATGTTGTTGGGCCTCGCAGCGTTACTTACCTATACAGAACGTGGAAAAGATCTCTCCCAATAACTCCTCATTAGTGTACTTTCCAGTAAGGGTACCCAGGGCTCGCATAGCTACACGAATTCGTTCAGCCCCAAGTTCAGGGGAGCATTGATATAACTCGCGGTGATTAAAATCCAACGCTTCAGCGGCAGCATTCAACTCTGTTATATGACGTTCGCGCGCTAAGATCATATTGTCGGGTTCGCTAACAATATTGAAGTAGTCAGCCAACGCGGTATAGATTAAATCAATGCCTCGTTCCTGTTTAGCTGAAATTTGAAGGTAAGCGCCAGATGCAAGGGGCTCTAACATCACCTCAAGCCCATCAAGGTCTATCTTATTACGGATTTTGAATACCGGTATGGTTAAATCGCCGACATATTCGTCTAAATCATCCATTTCGGAAGTAACGACAAAAAATATCGCATCCGCTTCGCATACTTTTTCTTTAGCCCGACGTACCCCCTCTTTCTCTACGTCGCTTTCAGTTTCTCGTAACCCAGCCGTGTCATATAACCTGACAAGTAACCCATCAAGTTCGATGTCGACGGTCAAAATGTCGCGGGTTGTTCCCGGTTCGCGCGTGACAATAGCGCGATCTTCGCCGGAGAGAACATTCAGCAATGTAGATTTACCAACGTTTGGCCTACCAATTATAGCGATACTTAGGCCGTCTTTTACTCTAGCACCGCGCTCAGACTTGTGGATTAAACGCTTGATCGCGAGGCCGACTTCGTTTGAACGTGTTGCAAGATCTGTGGATGTTACTAATGGTATTTCGTCCTCGGGAAAATCGATCATCGCCTCAATTACTACGTGAATGGACTTTAATTTTTCGATGATTGAATTAACTTGCCGTGAAAAGTGACCCGCTAGTGACTTCTGCGCTAGACCAGCTGTTAATGTCGTAGAGCTCTCAATCAGATCCGCTATGGCCTCCGCTTGTATAAGATCTATTTTCCCGTTTATAAAGGCTCGCTCGCTAAATTCGCCCCCGCGGGCTTGCCGCGCTCCGGCCGCGCAGGCCGCACGCATGACTTCTCGAATAGCAACCGCTCCACCATGGGTTTGAATTTCAATTACGTCTTCGCCAGTAAAGGAGTGTGGCCCACGAAAGTAGATCACTACTGCGTTATCAATGGCCGCTTTATCGACCCCAGTTATTGTAAGGAGTGTCGCCACTCTCGGACGAGGTAGCTTGCCAAATAAATTTTTAGCAATTCGCTTTAAATCACTGCCGGATATCCGCAGTATTGCGAGTGCACCACGGCCTGCTGGGGTCGCAACAGCAGCAATGGGGTCATTTAATTGGCGCACCGGACTTCCTAGTTTGACAGCTACGCTTTTTGCTCGTTCTCTACGTTACGAGTGATATGCCATTGTTGTGCTATCGACAAAATGTTATTTACCACCCAGTAAAGAACAAGACCAGATGGAAAAAACATAAAAAAGATAGTAAACGCAAATGGCAAAATCTGCATAACTTTTTGTTGCACAGGATCCATCGGCGCTGGATTCAGTTTTTGCTGAACCCACATGCTTATCCCCATAATCAACGGGAGTATAAAAAACGGATCCTTAGACGTTAGGTCAACTAGCCAGAGCGCGAAAGGCGCCTGGCGCAACTCAACACTCTCAAGAAGTACCCAATAGAGTGAGATAAACACGGGGATCTGTACCAATATTGGCAAACAACCACCTAATGGGTTTATTTTTTCTTCTTTGTAGAGTGCCATCATCGCTTGATTCAAGCCCGCCCGATCTTTACCGTAGCGCTCTTTCATAGCGACCATCCTCGGCTGTACTTTTCGCATGTTCGCCATCGATCTATAGCCAGCCGCAGACAATGGATAAAAAACCAGCTTGAGTAGACAAGTCAAAATTATAATCGCCCAGCCCCAATTACCTGTTGTGTCCTTAATGAATTGAAGGATCACGAAAAGTGGTTTCGCGATAAACCACAGCACGCCAAAATCAACTGTGAGTTCCAGCCCGGGAGCAACCTCTTCCAGAACATCTTGTAGCTTTGGTCCTATGAAAATGGAGGACCGAACGCTATCAAACCCTCCCGCCGGAATTTGCATTGGCGGGCTCCAATGACCGACTACATAGCGTGTTTCGTCAAGGATCAAAGAATAAAAATGGCTCAAGTCTTCAGCCGGTGGGACCAAAGCGCTGACAAAATAATGCTCCAATATCCCTACCCAGCCATCTTTTACCGCAAAGTTAAGCGGTGCGTCTTCTAAATCGTCGAAGTCTAGTTTTTCATATCTTTTGTCAGGGGTAGAAATCGCGGCACCAGTAAAAGTGTAGATTAAAGTGCGTTTGGAACGGGGTTTTGCTCGTTGCAGCTGTTCGTAGACTCGGCCCGACCATGGCACCGCCGTTTTATTGTCGATTAAGTATTCTATGCCTACGACATAACTACCGCGTTGAAACGTGAACCGCTTTATTACTTGCATTCCCGCCTCGGATGACCAAAATAAATCAACTATTAAGTCTGTCGCCCCCTCCCTTAATTCGAATGCTGCTTGAGATACTTGAAATCGTGACCGGTGGTTGGGAATTTCTCCGTCTCCCTTCATTCCACCTTGGTGAATAAAAAACCGGTTGTGAGTCCGGTCAAGCAAAGAAAAATGCTCCTCTGGTCTAGCAAGGTC
>DPMX01000085.1:5753-9354 GCA_003540955.1 Gammaproteobacteria bacterium | reverse complement strand
TAGTTTCCTTGAGGCACCTGGGCCGTCTGCTTCAACTATCCACGAGCGGGCCGCGTCCTGTAACTCGGGTGGAGCACCAAACTCGGCCATCGTATCCGGGTAGAGCACGGGATCACTGGAACTGAAAAAACCGACACGCCACTCGTCAAACCCCTGATTTTGCGGCTGACTTTGAAGGGAGCGACCTAGGTGCCACTTGCCGACATATGCCGTGGTATATCCCGCGTCCCCGAATAACTCACCCAATGTGTATTCCTCAGCTTGTAGTCTGTTGGGTTCGGCGTCCGCAAACCATGAAAGGCCGGTGCGAACGGAGTAACGCCCGGTCATCAATGCAGCTCGGCTCGCCGTACAGGTCGCCTCGACGAGAAATTGAGTCATCTGCAAGCCATCTGCTGCAAGCTTGTCGATGTTCGGCGTGCGCATGCCGCCGCGCGTCCCGATATTATAGGCCGACACGTCACCGAAACCGAGATTGTCGGCGATCATGATGACAACATTCGGCCGCTTATTCGTGACGCCCTGCGCTTGGGCCACTGAACTGAGTGCTAGCAAAGCAATAAAAATTGGCGCGGTTGTAAGGAAAGAGAAGTTAGGCAATGTCCGTGCTCGTAAATACATGATTGCTTCCTGGTGTTATTACGGACAGGGATTAGTTCTTGAGCCCTCTAACAATTCCAATAACCCCTGGCTTGCAAAAGATAGCGCAAATTTTGTGACTTCGCTGTATTGACATCTGGCATATACATTTCGCATGGAGGTTATTTTTGCCTGCCAAACATCCTCGTCCATTAACCCCAGTTTATGTTGCAGATAGTCATTTTCATAAATCATCCATATTCGATAGATATATGTCTCAATGATTGCCTTGGTATTGGGATCCGAAAGATCTATGGATTCGTTTAAGAAGTGCAAAAAACTTATGGGTGGATTAGCGTCAGAAAATGAACCTATTACTTCCGTAATTAAAGCTGCTCTTTCTTGCTGTTGAGCGGCCAGAGCAATCTTATGGGACTGCCTCAACTCCAAACCTACAAAGATCAATGAAGCTATTAAGCTTGTAATACCGACTATCTGTACAAATGCGCTTGATCTATCTCGGGTGGTCATTGAGCTCCTCCTGAGCCTCGTCATTAAACTGGTCGAATCGATTGAACCCTTCAAACTGTTCGGTTCGATTGGTCTTGTAAAGGAATGAGTCGCGGCCATTTGTGGGCTTAATATCCGCAAGATCGGCAGTCATCAATACCCCGGTGAGTTCGGTCATAGTCGCCACCTGGGCTAGGAATAGCTCCTTATTCCAACGATCAATGCCGGCCGCGGTGGTCCAATAGTGACCGAGAAATCCCCCAAGCCCATACCCAGGTACATCGAGGCACGGCCAGTCGATGCAGCTGTAGTATCCCGTGTCAGGTAGTGCGATTACACCTACGCCCCACCAAACCTGCTGGAGACCGCCTCTGATGCCTGGGCGCTCGGGCACAGATACGATCGCGCGTGACCATCCGTACTTTTTGACAGCGGTGATTGCGGCATCGATCAAGACAGGGTTATCACGAGACCATAGATAAGTTTGCTCGGCATATCCTGTCGGCTCTACGATGCCATCAACCTCGCGATAGTCCATCTCACCCATGTGTTCGAGCGAGACGAGCCCCACGATTTTATCGTGTACTTCCGGGTAACGATTCAACCAAGATGGGTCAGTGTGTGCCGACTCCATACCAGGAATGTAGTGTCGACAATCGAGGAACAGCACTAGGGTGCGTGGACGATATTCCTGAGGAATGTGCGAAAAATATTTGACTATTGCAAGGAGGCCGAGCGCGCCGTTGTCCTGGGTAATTGAGGGCCCGTCTGTATGGTTAGTCAGTATAATTTGCTCATCATCTGGGGTGCCATTGTTTTTGCCCGGCAGATAGGCGATCAGTTGGTAAGCCTCGGCAGTTTCTACAGTCGCCTCTAGCCTAATCGTTGCAGACTTGCCGGCCTTAGCATCCTCAATGACCTTAGCACCATCCTCACGGGATAGTTTCAACGTTGGCGCGTCATAGAGTGTAGGTACGATAAATGTGTAAAGCCCCTGGGTGCGTTCGTAGGCCATGTCATAGACAATGATCGCCCCAGCAGCATTACCTTCTTTTGGGATCCTGTCGAGAAGCTGGACAAGCTGCCACGACATATCGAACGTGAAACTCTCGGCCGGATCAATTTTTGTAAATGGCGCCTGCAAAGTATTCGCATCCGTCGCATACTCGTAGTCGTTATAGGTGTAGTTGATTAGGTAGTCTTCGGAAAGCGGTTCGACAGGGTGTGGGCGAGTAGGAATGACCACGATCTTACCCTCGATCGACTCCGGCGGGTTGTCGTGATCGTAGTAGATCATATCAGCCGTAATACCCTCTGGGCCAGTCGACCCTGAATAAGCGCCATAGTGTGCGACCCGAACCGGCGTGCCGTCCGAATGGAGTGACCAGTTACTCGAATCATCTGAGGTATCCCAGCGTTCGAATTCCCAGCTGTTTTTGAAGGAATCGACGACGCCGTATTCCAAAAGCTTTTCTTCTAGAAACGCCATGTAATTGAGCCACTCGGGACTCCCGGTCATGGTCGGGAGATTGTCGTTCTTGACTGACGCCCAGCCGTAAGCTTCATCAGGTGTCACCAGCCAATCCCCATCGAGCGTGCCAAATTTCTCCACCCAAGACACGGACGGGCGATCGCAGGATATAAGGACGAGCGATAGCGAACACAGAACGAATGATCGGAGCATAAGGAGATAATACCAAGAATCTAATTTAGGTTTAGTTGGTAATTACAAAGCGCGGAGGGTAGGGCTATCGGAGCTTCTGGTATACCGTTCCGACTATGAAAAGAAATGCTACCAGTTGCCTTGCGCACGGCCGCTGTCGATGGCGTCAACCAGCGAACCCATGTGCCCTGTATTGGTTAGGGTTGGGAATTGAAGGGAGCTTTATAGGTTAGGTTTTTTCCACCCAAAACCTCCTGTGACCTATAATCGCGCCGGTCATGCTCACCCTAACTAACATCGCCTTGCGTCGCGGCCGAAATGTCTTAATAGAAAATGCCAGTTTCCAGATTCACGCTGGACAGCGCATGGGCGTAATCGGCCTAAACGGGTGTGGCAAGTCATCATTATTTGCCTTGCTCCTGGGGGAGTTGGAAGCGGATGACGGCGAACTCGCCCTGGGCCCGAATGACCAAATCGCCCACGTTGCACAGGAGAGTCCGCACAGCACCGATCCTGCTGTCGACTACGTCATGGATGGAGATCACGAGTTGCGAACCGTGCAGGCCGCCATTGCCGAGGGCGAAGACGCAGCGGACAATCCAGACCTGCACCTCCTTTACGAACGCATGGAGGCTATCGACGGCTTTACGGCCGAATCGCGCGCGTCGCGACTCTTGTATGGTCTGGGATTCAAGGCGGACGAATACACCAAACCGGTGAAAACATTTTCCGGCGGTTGGCGCATGCGACTCAATCTTGCCCGCGCACTCATGTGCCGATCCGACATCCTGTTGCTCGATGAGCCGACCAATCATCTCGATCTTCCGGCAATATTGTGGCTCGAGCGGA
>DPMX01000085.1:5188-5463 GCA_003540955.1 Gammaproteobacteria bacterium | reverse complement strand
ATATTGTGGCTCGAGCGTTGGTTAAAACGATACGAAGGTATCTTGCTCGTCGTCTCACACGACCGGGATTTTCTCGACCAGGTATGTACGCGCGTTGCGCATATAGAAAACCAGACGATCAACCTATTCACCGGGAATTACAGCCAATTTGAGACCCTGCGTGCTGAGCAACTTTCGCTGCAACAGGCAATGTACATTCGACAACAAAAACAGATCAAACATATTCAAAGTTATGTTGATCGATTTCGTTACAAAGCATCGAAAGCGCGCCAGGC
>DPMX01000085.1:4718-4865 GCA_003540955.1 Gammaproteobacteria bacterium | reverse complement strand
CAAAGCCGACTTAAGATGCTTGAGCGTATGGAAAAGATTGCTGTCGCGCACGTAGATACTCCGTTCCGCTTCCGTTTCATCGAACCGAAAAAGCAACCGCAACACCTGCTCGGACTCACAGACGCATCGGTTGGCTATGGTGAGGAG
>DPMX01000085.1:3996-4329 GCA_003540955.1 Gammaproteobacteria bacterium | reverse complement strand
CCGGCAAGTCAACGCTTGTCAAAGCCCTTTCTACCGGCAGCACGCTGCTAAAAGGTGAACGTGTCCTGAGTAAGGATACGAAGATCGGCTATTTCGCCCAACATCAACTCGAACTTGTGCACCCCGAACAAAGTCCGATCGAGCATTTGCGGGATATCGCGCCTGACGACCGGGAACAGGATCATCGCAACTATTTGGGCCGTTTCGGTTTTAGCGGCGAGCGCATCTTTGAACGGGTGGCTCCGTTCTCGGGTGGCGAAAAAGCGCGTCTGGTACTGGCGTTAATGATTCGTCAGGGCCCTAACTTGTTGCTGCTGGATGAGCCGACCAACC
>DPMX01000085.1:3190-3694 GCA_003540955.1 Gammaproteobacteria bacterium | reverse complement strand
GATGAGCCGACCAACCACCTCGACCTCGAGATGCGCCAGGCCTTGAGCGTCGCATTAATTGAGTACACAGGTGCCCTGGTCGTGATCTCTCATGATCGTCATTTATTGAGAAGTGTTTGTGACGAGTTGCTTATCGTTAACGATGGCATTGTTGACCGTTTTAATCGCAACCTCGACGAATACCCAGCGTGGCTCCGGGAGCAGGAAGAGAAATCGAAAGAGGCAGCGGTTAAGTCGCAAGGACGACCAGCGAAGATGGTCAACAAAAAACAGCAACGACGGGAGCAGGCACAGCGGCGGAAACGGCTAAAACCAATGTATGACAAAGTCCGGGATGTAGAAGAGAAACTTGCATCAAATCGGGTCAGACTGACAGAGCTCGATGCGCGCCTTGCGGATGAGTCCAATTACACCGACCCGAGTCGAAAGGATGAGTTGGCTCAGCTAGTTCAGGACCAGGCCGCAGCAAAATCAACCATCGAAGCGCTCGAATGGGAGTGGCTC
>DPMX01000085.1:640-2901 GCA_003540955.1 Gammaproteobacteria bacterium | reverse complement strand
AAGCGCTCGAATGGGAGTGGCTCGAGGCAAGCGAAAAGCTGGAGCAGGCAACATGAATCCCGCTGGGGCGTGGTCCGGAGTCGATTCCGTCTTTGCCAGAGACAACAGAATGTTTTGCTTGCTGAGACACTAGAGTACACATAAATAAAGGCTCGGCGTAATATAGATGTAACAGTTTAGTTAGGTCGGTCAGGAAACGATAAAAAGAAACAATATCACAATAAGTTAACGAATATTCCTATTAAAAAACATTAAGTATGAATATATTTACCTTTAGAGCTTTCAGTCAACTTTCCTTTGAACCTTAAACGAGTCTTAGGTCTATGCGTACGAATCTTGCGGATTTTCTGCAGAACAAATTCCTCAATAGCTGGTACCTGTTTTGGTTGATTACACTGGCAATATCCACCGTGATGGTATTTTCAATGGTGGGGATGGAGTTGAGCAGCGTTCGCGCTGTGTCCTCAATGATCCAGCTTTCCGTGCGCTGTGCGGTGCCCCTGTTATTTGTGGCCTTTGCGGCATCCTCGGTCAATGTTCTTTTCCCCGGCTTGTTTGGTCGCTGGATTTTGAGAAATCGAAAATTCATTGGGCTTTCCTTCGCCGCAGCCATGGCCTGGCAGCTATTTTTTATTCTCTGGATGATCACTCAGCATACCGAATACTACGTCGAGGAAGTTTATGCCCTGAGCGATCTCATCGAGGGAGTTGGAGGTTATCTTCTGCTCACCGGAATGGTGCTCACGTCTTTTAATCTTGGCCGCAGTCGCTTGTCCCCGAAACAATGGAAGTTCTTGCATTGGGTTGGGATTTACTGGTTGTGGATATACGCCTGGATCGCTTACTGGTGGCAACTCTTCTACTATAATGAGCCCGTTCCTCTCGATTATTTTTACTACTGGGCAGGTTTCCTGGCCTGGGGCTTGCGGATGGCAGCGTGGACTAAAAAGCGCTGGCCAAAAGAAATCGGGCAGTCGACGGCCGCGGATATAAGGCAGTTACTGTATTTGTTGCCCGGTGTCGCAGCTGTGGCTATGGGCCTGGTCGGCATTTCATTCGGTTCCCCGTGGGGTAAGCAGATTTACGAGTTTGCGTTCAACGTACCTGTATTGAATACGACGGGGGTCTACACGCCGTTTTTCCCTTTTGTGCCCTGTTTTCCCATGTTTTTGATGATGTTTGGTGCCTGTTTGATTGTGAAATCCAAAGGTAAACCAGTTAAAGGTGCCAGATTTATTTTAAGTACCTAATTGTTACCGCTGTCGGTCGCTTCATAGAGCACGCTCGATGTGCAGTTGGCTACAGCATCGTACTCGGCGTCGAGTTTTGTCCCAAAGGATATTTCTGAGCCATCAGCTGCATAGTACGCAGCAATATCGGCGGCATAGGTAACTAGGTCGGGGTAAGAATCAATAAGTAGAACCAAACTAAATTCAGCCCCCACTAATGGAGTAGCAACACGACCTCTAATATCCCCTCCATAGTCTTGCTTATTCGCCCACTCAAGCCACTGGCCATGAATGGCACTGAATTCCTCCAATGTCTTGCCGTCATTTAGCGTGCACGTCCAAACCTGTTCCAAGCGTGGATCAGCATTGGCCGGAAAGCTCGCCATTAGCATAGTAATAACCCCTGCTAGGCGCCAATCTGAATTAGATAAATTCATTCTCTATTTCCCTTGTTTGTTTTAGACGATAACTATACCCCAACGCTCAAAAAGGTGGTTTGGTGGGTTTGTAAACAGCAGCGAACGGATTGGACTTTTCTGGCTTCTGGTATATTGGTCTGACTATGAAAAAGATACTACCAGTTGCCTTATTGCTGTTGAGTAGTTGTGGAACCATGCCGGGAGCACACAACAATGTCACGGCAGGGATGGATAAAAGAGAATTTTGCAGGCAGTTCAATACCGTTGATGGTGGTTGCCCTTAACTTGAGTCGTTGGGTCTGCGTAAACACTTTGTTGATTTGACGCTACAATGGCCAGCACGAATAATCTCTTGAAGGAAAAATATGGTTAATCGAAATACTCCAATCGCGGTGGGTGTTGCGTGGTTCGCTCTGTCGTTAGTTGCACTAGCAGACGTGACTAATAAACGTATCCTTGAAGAGTCTCCGACAGGCGAGAACTGGTTCCTGAAAGGGGGTACTTTTAGTGGTGAGCACTACTCAGCGCTCACGCAGATCAATGAAAAAAACATATCGGACCTGGGACTTGAATGGACGGCAGACCTGCCAATGCAGGATGGCATAGCGACAAC
>DPMX01000085.1:0-300 GCA_003540955.1 Gammaproteobacteria bacterium | reverse complement strand
TTTCCGGCGCCTATTCGATTGTTTTCGCGGTCGATGCAAAAAACGGGGAGATTCTCTGGACCCACGACCCCGGCGTTCGTAGCAAATTTGGCAGCGAACGCTCCCTTTCATGGTATTCGAGAATCAACAGAGGCGTGGCCGTCTGGGGTGACAGCGTTTACGCGATCACCGCGGACTGTCGGTTGATCTCGCTGGATGCTCCAACAGGTGATATTCAGTGGACGAAACAAACCTGCGACACGACACAGGGATACGGGATCTCGGACTCGCCCTATGTTGGCGGCGGAAAGGTGTTCGTTG
>DPMX01000098.1 GCA_003540955.1 Gammaproteobacteria bacterium | reverse complement strand
GGTGGTGGTCAGTAGTTCTTTGCGACACATTCACTGGCCCGTGTCTTTGGCTCGGCGTAGCTTTTGGCCTAACCGACTAATCCCCACTAATCAGGCTCTATCAGCATGAAGACGGACTCCATACCCTGCTCACGCAGTGGCACTAAAGCTTGATACTCTTCGGAGTTGTACCAGTTCTTCGCGGTATCAATGTCGGGGAATTGAAGCACGGCGAGCCGTTCGTGCGAGTCATTCCCGCACAGGATTGAGAGTGCGCCTTTTTCAAGTGTTCCGCCAAAGCTTGATATGGTTGCCGCCGCCGCTGCGCCATATTCCTGGAGCTTATCCGCGTCTTTAACGTTTGATAGAACAACGATATGTGCAGTCATGATAAGTTACCTCTGATAATGAAGTGTTTAGAAGTTTTAATAGTTCAACTTTGACATTTTTTCTTCAAGCATATTGTCCGCCGATCCCTGTTAGCAATCCACAAGTAAGGCTTTAGGATCCCTTCCGTGCGACCACTTGGATCACGGAGATACTCCCGGCCGCGATGTTCTCCGCCATATTTTTCGCCATCACAGGCCAATCGGATCCAAGCAGAAGATGCAGCCCTAGTGCCTGAGGACCCTTCTCTGCAGCAAGCTTCGCATTTTTCTCGAACCATGCTACGGACTTCTCGCTGACATCATGCCATTTCTCTATACGGAAACCCGCTTTTTCTATATGCCTCCGCGTCTTATTAGCGTCAATCAGAAAATTCGTCGAGTCATCTCGCGCCCAAGGCACAGGAAATCTAATCGGCTCGCCAGAGCCACAAATCGGATCATAAATTGCGGCGCGCCCGCCAACCTTCAAGATTCGAAACATTTCAGAGAAAAACCGAGCTTTATCCTGGATATTCATTGAAATATGTTGGGTCCAGGCAAGATCGAAGGTGTCTTCTCCGAAAGGGAGTTCCAATGCATTTGCACGTTGGTAGTTAATATTCGCCGCCAACCCCACTCTACGCGCAAGTTCAGTCGCAATGGCGCAATACTCAGCGGTTAAATCGATACCATCCACACAACAACCGGTAGTCGACGCCAGGTAGCGCGATGGCCCTCCCAAGCCACTGCCCAAATCAATAACTCGATCCTCGTTGGATACGTCCGCTAACGTCGCCAGCTCAGTCGTGGCTTCGCGTCCGCGAATATGGAACTCATCGACCGCCAAGAGATCATCTTGAGTTAAAGCATCGATGTCTTTACCGAGTTCAAGCAAGCCTTGCTTGATGCGACTTAGGATCGTCCCTGGCGGATCCGGTGCCCAATGCTGCTGGATTGTTTCTTCAAAGCTTGTTTCCATATCACAAGAACTTCAACGCTACATTTTGCTTGGAAAACTACCGATCATCCCGTAACCGCGTACTCGAATCATCAGCCCAGCCCAAGCAAAACGTTGTAAGCGATTTAGTGACCCACGTTTGTTGTCACCTGTCGCCGGCTTTCGAAGTCACCGCCGACCTTTAGAAAGCGAGCGCCATCCCGCTGGGTCTGAGTAACCCCAGAGTTCACCGCCCTACTGGGATAGTCAGAGTAGGGGGTACCGAGGAGGTTTGTCCAGCCTGGAGGCTAAATAGCTGCATCAGCAATAAGAATGTCGTCTTCGTCTCCAAGTCATCGTCAGCAATATAAAACCAGTATCCACGGTAAGGAATGGCGATGGCGCTGGCAGGCGGGCGTTTCTTACTGTGCGCGACTCGAAAGACAGAGCCGGCTGGTGTGTCGTTCCAATCGAACGGCGAACCGTCTGCCCGTTTCGTTATAGTAACCAGGCCGGCAGCATCATGCTCCGGCGGCACGCTGACGTTTTGAGAAAGATAGAACATCAGGCTCGAAATCGAACGGGTTCGCATCGTGATTTCATCGCTCGCAATATCGATAAAATTATTGGAAATTCTAATTCTTTCGTCCTGATTCTCACGCCCTGCTCGTTTCCCCTCGACCCGCAGTAGTATGAAGAGCTCACTTAACGTGGCTTCGGATACCTGGTCGCGTTCAAAGACCATGATCAAATCATTGTCTTGTGTAGCGAGATCAGGCCCAATCTCTAGATCGCCCGCATTCTGAAACTGGCGCATCAAACTGAGCATGCGCTTGAAACTCCGGTATTCCGGTTCCTGTTGGGGTGTCGGCCCAGATGCGGTGGGTGCATTGAGGAGGTCATTCATGCGTTCAACGGCTGCGCCATAAACGCGCGCGACACTCCAACCGCTCTGAATCAACACAAGTACATATTCAAGCGATATTGGAGTCATTACACTTTTTAGAAAATCTTCCCCTTGCAGCGGAGAATAGGAAATCGTCGGTCGATCAGTATAAGTGATCCCGACACCCGGTCCGACCACATTGCCCCCAGGGCCTAGGTCGATCGTAGTGTTAATATTGGCCCGGGATTCAAGCGAGAGCGAAGCCGTAACGCTCGAAATCTGTAGAAAGTTTGGGTTATCGCGGTAGCGCATCCGAACTAGATTTTGCAGCATCTCCTGGCCGACAGTGTTCGCAATCGCGCCGTTGTAGGCAGGATGAGTCTGTTGGAGCGCTTTCGGGCCGAACATCGAACCGCATCCCGTCAACACAGCCAGAATCGAAAGAATCATGATAGCGCGGAACAAATTAATCACCGGTCACGTAACATTTTCCTAAAGGGACGGGAGAATTATTATAGTCCGAAAGTATCAGTGGATTAATGCCCATCTCTTCCTGTCCGCGTGATTTTAGAGAGCCGCCGATCTCACTGGATAATAATATCCCGCGTAGACACCAGTTAAAGTTAAATACTCACCGAACGCACCGACTATAGAAGTTTAAGCCGCGCTGGGGTCTAAGCGGCGAGGCAGGCAGAAACGGGATGCCCTTCACCTGACTATTCGTCTACAACGCATTAAGAGCCAGATTTACTGCACTGATGAGTTATTTTTTATTCCGCCGAAACGGGGAAAGGCCGCTGGGAGCAAGGTCCGTTAGGAAACGAACGAACCTAGATGATTCGCGCCCCTCATTATCGTTAATATCCTTAGCCTGCAGCGCTTTTTGTACGAGTTTTGAACCTATGTAACGAAACGGTTCAGGAGGAAAATCTCGGTTCGGGTCGCGCACGAGAGGACAAGCGGTCCATTCATCTTGTTTTTCGAGGGCAAGACCAGACAGAATTTTACCGGCTATATGGCTTGGACCGATTCCGTTACCAGAAAACCCGGCAGCAAAAAAAACATTACGCCGTCTTCCTAAGTGCCAGAAAAAAGGTAGTCCAGACTTTGACCTGTCAATCGGGCCACGCCAACTTTTGTATACACCAACACTTCCGAGATCGGGGAAGGTTGTGCGCATTGCCTTTGTTAAGCTATTTGTTATAGCGGAAGCGCCTTCCACTTCACCACCCACTTTGCTGCCGTAGGTAAAGCCGCCGGACATACCGCCTTTCCCGAACGCGAGACGACCGTCTAACGTGGTGCGGTAATATTCGATCAACGCGCGTCCATCACTAACGCCGAGTCCATCTGTTAATCCAATTTTTTCCAATCGATCGCCAATAGGCTCTGTAACAATGATGTCCCCAGCGACCACAAGCACAGCTTGCCGTACTTGATCCCAACGGGTTGCCCATGCGTTCATCGCAATCACAACCTTGTCGGCCGTAATTTTTGCTTCCGGGGTTTTTACAACGGCCGGGTTTGTGAGACTAATCGAAACGAGGGG
>DPMX01000019.1 GCA_003540955.1 Gammaproteobacteria bacterium | reverse complement strand
GATTATCAGTACCGTATAGGCCTGATGGCGGCCAGTTTTCTAAGGTTGTCCCAAGAGAGAGCCCACGTGCCGCCAAGACGTCCTTAATCTCTGTAAGCGACTTTCTGCCCAAATTAGGAGTCTTTAGTAGCTCCACTTCCGTACGTTGGACAAGATCACCAATGTAATAAATACTTTCGGCTTTCAGGCAGTTTGCTGAACGCACCGTAAGCTCCAAATCATCTATTGAGCGTAACAGGATCGGGTCTATCTCAACCTCCTCCTTCTTCTCTGGTTCCGACTGTTCTTCACTACTCAGATCAACAAAAATGGCGAGTTGACTTCGTAGAATTCCGGCCGCGTCGCGCACTGCGCGCTCTGGATCAATTGTACCATTGGTTTCGATAGTAATGATCAGCTTATCGAGATCAGTCTGCTGCTCGACCCGGGCGCTTTGTACCTCATAGGCAACGCGTCTAACAGGGCTAAAAGAAGCGTCTAACTTCAAGCGACCTATTGCTTGATCGGTTTCCTCACCCTCTATGGTAGTTGCAGGCCGATAACCTCGTCCGCGTGCAACCTTTAAGGTCATATTCAGTTCACCGCTCTCGCCCAAACTCGCAATGTGATGATCGGGATCCACGATTTCAACATCGTGATCCAGTGCTATATCACCCGCTACCACAACACCGGGGCCACGTTTATTTAAAGTGACAGTAGCCTCTTCCCGTGTATGCACATTTATCGCAAGGCCCTTTAGATTAAGTAAAATATCGGTCACATCTTCCTGCACACCTTCTATCGTCGTATATTCATGCAATACGTTTTCTATTTCGACCTCTACGATGGCGCTACCAGTTATCGACGACAACAATACCCGCCTTAGTGCGTTCCCCAATGTATGCCCGAAACCGCGATTCAGCGGTTCCAGTGTAATCTTCGCCGTTTTTACATTAACCGGACTAACATCGACGATGTTTGGCTTCAACATTTCGCTCGCTGCTGCGGCCATTCTACTTTCTCCTCTTGTTGCCCTACTTGGAGTACAATTCCACGACCAGGGATTCATTAATATCGGCAGGTAAGTCGTCCCTCTCTGGGGCTCCTTTAAACAGACCTTCCATTTTTTTGGAGTCAACTTCCAGCCATTCTGGCAAGCCTAGTTGTTCGGCAATTGCAAGCGAATCTTGGATCCGTACCTGCTGGCGAGATTTTTCCCTCACCGCAATAATGTCTTTGGGATGCACCTGGTAGGATGGAATATTTACACTCTTTCCATTTACCGTGATTGCTTTATGACTCACCAATTGCCTAGCTTCAGAACGTGTGCAGCCGAAACCCATCCGGTATACAACGTTGTCTAGGCGTTGCTCAAGCAACCGCAGTAGATTTTCTCCAGTAGCACCCTTTCGTTTTGCAGCTTCTTTATAATAATTTCTAAACTGTTTTTCTAGAACGCCATACATGTAACGCAATTTCTGTTTCTCACGTAGCTGTAACGCATAATCTGATTGGCGCCGCCCACGGCTGTCACCATGCTGTCCCGGCGGTTTCTCTAATTGACATTTAGATTCAATCGGTCGCGCGCGACTCTTGAGAAAAAGATCTACGCCTTGTCTTCGGCTAAGTTTACATTTAGGTCCGATATATCTTGCCATTACAAATCCCCGTTCCTAAACTCTACGTTTCTTTGGCGGACGACAACCGTTGTGCGGTATAGGTGTAACATCGGTAATATTGGTGATCTTGAATCCAGCAGCGTTCAATGCACGCACAGCAGACTCCCGACCTGGTCCAGGGCCTTTTACGAAAACGTCGAGGTTCTGCATTCCAAAATCATCCATTACCGAACTTAACCGCTCTGCTGCTACCTGGGCCGCGAAAGGAGTACTTTTTCGAGATCCGCGAAACCCGCTACCGCCAGCCGTCGCCCAACCAAGTGCATTGCCCTGCCGATCAGTAATAGTAATGATAGTGTTGTTAAACGAAGCATGAATGTGCGCGACACCATCTACAACAGTTGTTTTAGTGCGCTTCTTTGTGCGAGTAGTCAAAGTTGCCATAGCGTTATCTCAGTTACTTCCTTATCATCCGCCGAGGACCTTTTCGAGTCCTAGCATTGGTTTGAGTTTGCTGACCCCGGGTCGGTAAACCACGCCGATGTCGAATCCCACGATAGCAGCCAAGATCCATTAAACGTTTAATGTTCATCGCAATTTCCCGTCGAAGGTCACCCTCAATAGTGTGATTAGACACCAAGCTTCGAATCGACTCTAATTCCTCTTCCGTCAGGTCCTTTATCATTACGTGCTGCGTAACACCGGCCTCTTCACAAATCTTACGCGCCACGGTACCACCAATTCCATATATCTCCTGAAGGGCGATAACAGTATGTTTCTTGTCTGAAATATTTACTCCTGCAACACGCGCCATATTATTGTCCTCGCCAGACTCTCTAATTAACCCTGGCGTTGCTTATGCCGAGGGTCTTTACAAATTACTCGGACCACACCTTTACGCCTGATCACGCGACAATTACGACAGATCCGCTTGACTGATGCTCGAATTTTCACGCTCTTTTCCCTCTTGGTAATTTATCGTCGGCCGTAGCCTTTTAAATTTGCCTTCTTCAGAAGCCCTTCATATTGATGCGACATCAAATGGGCTTGTACTTGGGCCATAAAATCCATGACTACTACGACGATAATCAGCAGTGAGGTCCCACCAAAATAAAAGGGAACGTTAAACTTTAGTATTAAAAATTCAGGCAACAGACAGACAGACGTAATGTAAATCGCGCCTGCAACTGTAAGGCGGGTCATGACCCCATCAATATACCGTGTGGTCTGTTCACCCGGGCGAATGCCCGGGATAAATGCGCCAGATTTCTTTAAATTGTCTGCAGTTTCCTTAGGATTAAACACTAATGCTGTGTAGAAAAAGCAAAAGAAAATTATCGCTGCAGCATAAAAAATCACATACAGTGGCTGACCTGGCGATAGGGTGCTGGCAAGATCACGCATCCAACCCATCCCCTCCATGTTACCAAACCAACCGCCAATCGTAGCAGGAAATAGGATAATACTTGAAGCAAATATTGGCGGAATAACACCAGACATGTTCAGCTTCAGCGGTAAATGACTCGATTGTCCACTGTACTGATTGCGTTGCTTCGCGTAATTAACTGTTATGCGTCTTTGCCCACGCTCTACGAATACGACAAATGCAGTGACAAGAATCGCCAAGGCAAACAGGGCAAGAACCATAATAATGGACAGTTCACCAGTTCTCGACAACTCCAAAGTACCCCCTATGGCCGAGGGTAAACCAGCCACAATACCGGCAAATATAATCATAGAGATACCGTTTCCAATCCCGCGTTCTGTTACCTGTTCACCAAGCCACATTAAAAACAACGTACCTGTCACGAGTGTCGTTACGCAGGTGATTCTAAAAGGAAGCCCTGGATCAATCACTAATTGCAACCCAGCGGCTGACTGCCCTTCCAGCATCATCGCAACGCCGAGAGATTGGAACAGTGCCAGGGCAACGGTTCCGTAACGAGTGTACTGTGTAATTTTTCGTCGCCCCGACTCACCTTCTTTTTTTAATTGCTCAAGCTTCGGATGCACGACCGTTAATAATTGCATGATAATTGAGGCTGAGATGTACGGCATGATACCTAAGGCTACAACAGAGAATCGCTCTAACGCGCCACCGGAAAACATGTTGAACATATCCAGGATCGTACCCCTTTGTTGATCAAACAAAGCAATCAAAGCACTTGGATTGATACCCGGTACCGGAATATGGGTACAAATACGAAAAACAATTAATGCGCCTAATAGAAAAAAAATACGTTGGCGCAACTCCGTCAACTTCCCGAGTCCAGGAAGGCCACCCGGTATATTTCGATTAGCAGTAGCCATCTTAATCTTCGACGCTGCCCCCGGCGCTGTTAATTGCTTCGCGAGCGCCCCTCGTTACACCAAGACCCCGAATTTTAACCGCTTTCTCAAGGGATCCCGACAAAATTATCTTGACAGCTTTGATGTCATTACGTACTAATCCCGCCGTCTTTAACGCCGCCAAATCTATTATTTCGCTTTCGATATTGTTCAGTTCGTGCAACCGGATCTCATCTGAAAAGACTCCTATCCGCGACCTAAAACCGCCTTTTGGCAGCCGTCTTTGCAACGGCATTTGTCCACCCTCGAAACCAACTTTATGATACCCACCGGAACGTGAACGCTGTCCCTTATGGCCTCGCCCTGCGGTCTTACCAGTTCCAGATCCTGCACCACGACCAACTCGTTTGCGCAGTTTTTTTGCGCCGTTTGCAGGCTTTATTGTATTTAAATACATCAAGCTTCCTCAATGTTCAGCATGTAGGACACTTTATTAATCATTCCTCGATTTTCAACGGTGTCATCGACCTCAACTGTCTGACGGATTCGACGCAACCCAAGTCCGCTAATGCACGCCCTGTGCGATTCAAGACGACCATGCACGCCGCGCATCAGTGTTATCTTAATCTTGCGCTGCATCGCTCTACCCCCGGATTTCCTCTACCGACTTACCTCGCTTAGCCGCCATATCCTCCGGCGAAGACATGTTCTTAAGACCGTTTATGGTCGCTCGCACGACATTTACAGGGTTTGTCGTGCCTATACATTTGGCCAATACGTTATGGACTCCAACCACTTCAAAAACCGCACGCATCGGACCTCCGGCGATAATTCCGGTTCCTTGCGAGGCGGGTTGCATATAAACTTTTGCGGCCCCATGCTCACCGACGATCGCGTATTGCAACGTATCTTCGGCCAATGCTACCGTTTCCATATTACGGCGCGCATTTTCCATCGCCTTTTGAATAGCCACCGGTACTTCGCGAGCCTTACCGCGCCCGAGTCCGACTCGGCCGGCACCATCCCCGACGACAGTGAGAGCGGTAAAACCGAAAATTCGACCACCCTTAACAACTTTCGCTACCCGATTAACGGCCACGAGTTTCTCAAACAAACCTTCTTGGTTTTGCTGTGTACCTGAAGCGAAAGCCATATCAAACTAACTCCTAGAATTTGAGGCCATTTTCACGAGCTGCCTCTGCCAACGCCTTCACGCGGCCATGATACTTAAACCCTGCGCGGTCGAACGCAACTTCCTCTACTCCTGCTGCACGCGCGCGCTCGGCTATGGTTTTGCCAACGATCGCTGCAGCTTCTACGTTTCCGCCGGTCGTAATCGAAGCCCTCAGTTCCTTATCAAGTGTAGATGCACTCGCTAAAACCACTCCCCCATCCGTTGAGATGACTTGCGCATAAATATGCTTAGGCGTTCTATTAACACACAAGCGGGTCGCCCGTAGATACTTAATGTGGCTGCGAGTCTTTCGAGCCCGCCGCAGTCTTGACAGCTTCTTATTCATAAGACTATTAACTCTTCTTAGCTTCCTTGCGCACGATGACTTCATCCGCATACTTCACGCCCTTGCCTTTATACGGCTCAGGTTTCCGATAAGCGCGAATATTTGCAGCCACCTGGCCAACTCGTTGTTTATCCACTCCTTTAATTACAACTTCCGTTTGAGTCGGCGTCTCGATGGTTACGTCGTCTGGAATGTTGAAATTAATTGGATGCGAATAACCTAGTGATAAACTCAATACCTTACCCTTGATCTGCGCACGGTATCCAACTCCGACGATTTCAAGCTTACGCTCAAAGCCTTCTGACACACCGACCACCATATTATTCAGGAGTGCTCGCGAGGTACCGGACATTGCTACCGAAAATTTTGTTTCATTAAGCGCCTTTACTTGTATTGCGCCGCTGCTTATCGCGGCTCCAACTTCTTCGTGGAGTTCCCCATCCATGGTCCCCATCGCCCCTTTTACAGTTATCTTCCGTCCGTTAATCTGGACGTCCACTGCCTCCGGGATTTCGATAGGCGAATTTCCGATGCGCGACATGGTCCTAGCTCCTCAATGTAATTCTAGTAGACCGAGCACAACACTTCGCCGCCAAGTCCCTGAGCACGCGCTTCTCTGTCGGTCATTAACCCGCGCGAGGTCGATACTATGGCAATCCCGAGGCCACCAACTACAGTCGGAATTTCATCTTTGCCCCTGTAGACCCGTAAACTCGGCCTACTGACACGCTGCATATGTTCGATTACGGGCCGCCCCTCGAAATATTTAAGTTGAATCATGATTGTTGGGTGTCCATCGCCTTCGATCATTTTAAAGTCAACAATAAAACCTTCATCCTTCAATACCCTAGCAATCGCCAGTTTACTTTTCGACGCAGGAATAGATACACCCTGTCGAGCTCTAGCTTGCGCGTTTCGGATCCGAGTAAACATGTCCGCAATCGGGTCTTGCATTGTCATTTCTATAAATCTCTCGCTAAGCTAAACTTTTGTTTTACCAACTAGCCTTGACCAACCCTGGTACGTGTCCTTCCATAGCCAGCCGACGCAATTCGTTTCGGCCTAAACCGAATTTACGGTAATAGCCATGAGGCCTTCCCGTCAATCGACACCGGTTTCGGCCACGGACGGGACTTGAATCTCTTGGTAGCTTTTGTAGTTTTATCCTTGCCGCATCGCGCTCTTCCATTGAGAGATTTAAGTTCGCCGCCGCAGCTTTGAGTGCAGCGCGCTTGGCAGCAAAACGTTCGGCGAGCAGGATGCGTTTTCGCTCACGATTTACCATCGATTTCTTTGCCATAAAATAATGCCCTAAGTTCTCAGTGGGAATCTGAATGCTCGTAGTAGCGCTCGACCTTCATCATCGTTTTTTGCGCTGGTCGTAATGCAAATATCCATACCTCTAATCGCGTCAATTTTGTCGTAATCAATTTCAGGAAAAATTATTTGCTCACGCACTCCTAGTGTATAGTTGCCGCGACCATCAAACGCGCGGTCGCTAAAACCGCGAAAATCGCGGATACGTGGGATCGCAACATTAATTAGCCTGTCTAGAAATTCATACATGCGGCTACGCCGCAGCGTAACTTTCGCGCCGATCGGCCACCCATCACGGATTTTAAATCCGGCAATCGACTTTCTAGACAAACAGATTACCGGCTTTTGACCAGCGATGAGTTCTAGATCGTGCAAGGCATGCGTCATAACTTTCTTATCCGTTGTCGCCTCACCTAGCCCCATATTGAGTGTGACTTTCGTAACTCTTGGAACCTGCATCAAACTCTTACACTGGAGCTTTTTCTGCAGCTGCAGTGCCAGGTTTTCACGAAATTCAGTTTCTAATCTTGCCATCTTCTTTATCACGACATCTAAATGTCGACCACCTCATTGTTCGATTTGAAGAAACGCACCTTGCGACCATCTTCTAGCGTTTTTATACCAACACGATCTGGCTTTTGCGTGACCGGATTAAACAACGCAACATTCGATATAGGTATAGGCGCCTCTTTTTCGAGGATCCCACCTGCAACATTAGCCTGAGGATTAGGCTTGGTGTGTCGCTTGACGAGATGCACACCCTCGACGATCACCCGATCGTCATCCAAAACACGTAGTACGGCGCCTCGCTTACCTTTGTCGCGTCCAGCTAGCACGGCAATTTCGTCGCCCTTTCTAATCTTCTTCATCGAAAATCTCTAGCTTTTAAAGAACTTCCGGGGCCAAGGAAACGATGCGCATAAAACTCTCGCCTCTAAGTTCACGTGTCACGGGCCCAAAAATCCGAGTACCAATTGGTTGCAGCTGCTTATCCAATAACACTGCAGCATTACCATCGAAACGAATCAAAGAGCCATCTGGACGTCGAACCCCCTTACGGGTCCTCACTACGACCGCATCAAATACCTCACCCTTTTTTACTTTCCCACGCGGAATGGCTTCTTTTACCGTGACCTTAATAACGTCACCGATATTTGCGTAGCGACGGCGCGACCCACCCAACACTTTGATACACATCAAGCGACGTGCACCGCTGTTGTCTGCAGCATCAAGCATTGATTGCATTTGTATCATTCCGGTCTCCGATCCCTGTTCTTATCGCAATACTTTTTTAAATCTCAGGTGCGCGTTGCAATACTTTCTGCAGTCGCCATGATTTTCTTTTCGAGAGCGGCCGACACTCTGCTATCTCGACGACATCACCCTCACTACATTCGTTATTTTCGTCGTGCGCTAATAACTTGGTGGAGCGACGAATATATTTCTTGTATAGCGGATGTTCGACCTGACGCTCCACCATTACCGAAATGGTCTTCTCCATTCGATTACTCACGACTTCACCAACGAGCGTCCGAGCCAAGGTCTCTTGTTCACTCATGCTGCGTCACCCATTTTTCTCGCTAAGGATCAATTTAATTCGTGCGATATCACGACGCACTTCACGAAAATCACTAGATCTCGGCGGTTGCCCTGAACCGGCCTGCATCCGCAGATTAAATTGTTCGCGTCGTTTCTCGAGCAGCAGATCATGCAATTGCTCACCGGTTTTTTCGCGTAGTTCTCTAGCCTTCATTACATCAGTTTCCGGGATGCGAACGATGTTCTAATGGGAAGCTTCGCGCCGGCTAAGCGAAATGCCTCACGGGCAAGCTCCTCGGTAACACCTTCCATCTCATACAATACGGTACCTGGTTTTATCTGGGCCACCCAATATTCGACATTTCCTTTACCTTTTCCTTGACGGACTTCAAGTGGCTTTTTCGTGATAGGTTTATCCGGGAAAACTCGGATCCAGACTTTCGCTCCTCGTTTTACGTGACGCGTAATGGCGCGCCTCGCGGCTTCGAGCTGACGTGCCGTTACTCGCCCTCTAGTCGTCGCCTTCAACCCATATTCGCCAAAGCTTATTTTTGCCCCACGCAGTGCAAGACCACGATTGCGACCTTTTTGTTGCTTCCTAAATTTTGTAGTTTTCGGCTGTAACACGGATTAGCTCCCGGTTGTTATCGCGTCGGTTGCTTCTTCTTCAGGTGCTTCTGAATGCTGAATTACTTCACCTTTAAAAATCCAGACCTTTACACCGATTACGCCGTATGTGGTGTTAGCTTCCGCTATTCCATAATCAATATCTGCTCGTAGGGTGTGCAGTGGTACCCGTCCTTCCCGATACCACTCAGACCGAGCAATCTCCGCGCCGTTTAATCTTCCGGCTACGTTGATCTTGATACCTTGAGCGCCCAACCGCATCGAGTTCGAAACTGCTCGTTTCATCGCACGTCGAAACATTATCCGGCGCTCAAGTTGTTGCGCTACAGACTCAGCTACAAGGCAAGCATCCAATTCAGGTTTGCGTATTTCTTCAACACTGATATGCGCGGGAATACCCATAAGTTGGGAGACCTGTTTACGCAGAGATTCAATATCCTCACCTTTCTTCCCAATCACGATGCCAGGACGTGCTGTATGAACGACAATACGGGCATTATTGGCAAGGCGTTCGATCTGAATCCTACTCACTGATGCGTGCGCGAGTTTCTTTTTCAAAAACTCGCGAATCTTGATATCTGCATTTAGATAATTCGCGTAGTTCCTCGAATCGGCATACCACGTAGACGTCCAATCTTTAACGACGCCAAGCCGGAACCCATATGGATGTACTTTTTGCCCCATCGTTATTGCTCCGTTCCCGAGACCGCCACGGTTACATGGCTCATTCTTTTCAATATTTTATTTGCCCTACCTCTCGCTCGCGGACGCCACCGTTTCATCGTTGTTGCCTCGTCGATCATAATTTCACTAATTCTCAATTCGTCAACGTCCGCTGCATCATTGTGCTCCGCGTTTGCTATTGCCGACTCCAAAACCTTCTTGATGATCTGAGCCGCCTTCTTATTACTGAAAGTCAACAAATTGATAGCTCTGTCAACCGGCATTCCCCGGATCTGGTCAGCAACTAACCTCATTTTCTGAGGAGAAATTCGTGCATTCTTGAGTTTCGCCGACGTAGCCATTTGGACGCCCCGCTATTTTACTTTCCGATCTGCAACATGACCGCGGAATGTTCGAGTTGGTGCAAATTCACCGAGCTTATGCCCAACCATATTCTCACTGATGTACACAGGCATATGTTGTCTGCCGTTATGAACCGAGATCGTAAGTCCAACCATGTCGGGGACTATCATTGACCGGCGCGACCAAGTCTTAATTGGCCGCTTGTCGTTATTCGCTCGTGATACATCCACCTTGCTTTGTAAGTGATGGTCAATGAAGGGTCCTTTCTTAATAGAACGTGGCATATTGTTCCCCGCAACTAGCGTTTATTGCGTCGACGAACAATAGATTTGTTCGTACGCTTATTAGTTCGTGTCTTATGACCCTTCGTTGGCTGCCCCCAAGGACTAACCGGGTGACGGCCACCTGAGGTCCGCCCCTCGCCACCACCATGTGGGTGATCGACTGGGTTCATTACAACCCCTCTTGATTGAGGTCTAATACCTTTCCATCTATTTCTTCCCGCTTTACCTATTTTAATATTTT
>DPMX01000305.1 GCA_003540955.1 Gammaproteobacteria bacterium | reverse complement strand
GATAGCATATGACTAACGCCACTACTAATGCCGGCATTATCACGTTCGGCTACAATCCATGGCATGCCACCGCCGGCTGTCGCGACAATTACGTCACCAGTTAACTCGACCCCAGCGTCTACAATGCAATTCGCTGCTTCTGTGATCAATGAAATCATAGATTTGGGATTTGACGCGCCAAGTCCGATCACAAGATCGCCGTCGATATACGGTTCCGGCCGCATGTCGGCACGCATTTCACGGCCCGCGTGCGGAATATCCTTCTCCGGATCGCCCTCTAGTAATGTATCGACTGGGGCATATAGCAGTAAGCTTGGGCCGGTTCCGCTCCCGCGTAATCGGCCAATACAGTTGCCCGAGGTTGCGGTGATCGGCTGGTAGCTTGCTTCGATACCGGCGGCATTCATGTAGCCGACCATGAACTCGCTAGCTTCACGCTCGGCGCCTGTTGGACTATGCCTGGCGGTGAGTTCAAAGATCAATTTCTGCAAACGGCTTTGATCGATATGAGAGCAAGCATTGTCGTACCAGTCTTGTTGTTGTTTAGTGAAGGAGTGGTTTTTACTTTTAACCTTTGTCATAGCGGTACCAAAGTTTTAGTGACTGTTGCGTTATTTATAATGGGGTGATGGGGCTATAAATTTCAAATTTAAAACAACCCCTTTAATCATGTGCTCAATAGAGTAGGCTTTGTCGAAGCCCTTGATATTTACTGACACTATATCTAGTCTGCAGACTTTGCTGCCATTGTCGCGATAGAAGCTGCCGTTTGACCAAAAAGTATTTTGCGCTCGGCCTCACTTGGGGACGTCTGGCGCCGAAACTCTTTGCCAACGTCGACCCCAGCGCGCACCTGTGGACGGGAACGCATAGTATCATGCCACTGCGCAACATTCGGAAAGTTGTCTAGGGTTTGGAGAAATTTTTTATACAACATAATCCATGGCCATGAGGCTATATCGGCAATAGAATACTCACCGACAATGAATTTGCGACCTTCGAGTCGTCGCTCGAGTACACCTATGCACCGATTGTACTCGTTGGCGTACCGAACACGAGAGTATTTGTTACCGTCTTGTGGTGCATAGTTGACAAAATGACTGATCTGCCCCGCCATTGGACCAAGTCCACCAACTTGCCAAAACAACCATTCGAGTGTTTCTTTACGTCCCAAAGAGTCGGCTGGCATAAAGCGCCCCGTCTTCTCAGCAAGGTAGAATAAAATAGCCCCTGATTCGAATACGGATACGGGTTCGCCGTTAACGTCGTGGTCGACGATTGCCGGCATCCGATTGTTAGGACTGATGTTAAGAAATGCCGATTTAAACTGATCGCCTTGCCCGATGTTAACCGGGATAATGTTGTATTTAATCCCACATTCCTCGAGCATGATCGAGATCTTCCAGCCGTTTGGAGTTGGCCAATAATATAGGTCGATCATATTTTAGGTCCTGCTGTTAAAACCTTTTCTTGCAATAGATACTCAATCTCATCGGTCGACAATCCGATTTCACTCATTACTTCGCGGGTGTTTCCACCCAAAATGGGTGCGCCGAACCGCGCAACCGCGGCAGTATTGGAAAACTCGGCTGCGTTACGTGTTTGACGTAAAGTTCCGGCCTGCTCGTGTTCGTTAGCAACTACGATACCGTTGGCAACAATCTGCGGGTGTTGGATCATTTCGTTTCGTGTTAGAACCGGGGCGCAGGGCACTCCAGCTTGTTCGAGACGTTGTAGCCATTCAGCCGCCGGGCGATTAAGGAGTACTTCTTGTGTAAGCGTAATTCGATCGTTGATATTGCGATCACGCAAAGCTGGTGTTTTGAAGCGGTCGTCGTCCAGCCACTCTGGCTTTTCAAGTGCTTCGGTGAGTCCACGCCATTCTTTATCTGACATCACTGCAACTGTTAGATAACCGTCCGCCGAGTCGTAGACGAGATCGACGAAGCTCGCTGCGGCCTGTTGCGGTAGTTCGTCCCCCATGAAGGTTTGGCTTCCCATGTCCGATCCCCAGAGGAAGGAGACAACCGAGGCCAACATCGATAGCCGTACATGCTGACCTTCACCTGTGCGCTCCCGGGCTAAGAGTGCCGCCGTGATTGCCTGTGAGGCAGTAATTGCCGTTAACTTGTCAGGCAGAATTGTGCGAACCAAACGTGGTCGTTTGTCGTCACTACCAGCTTGCACGGTTGCTAAACCTGAAACTGCTTGGATCAGTGGATCGTAGACAGGTTTGTTGGCGTAGGGGCCGGTGTGACCAAATCCGCTGATAGAGACATAAATAAGATTCGGCGCAGCTTTTCGCACGGAATCCTCATCAATACCGAGTCTCTCGACTACGCCTGGGCGGAAGTTTTGGATAAACACATCAGCGCCAACAGAAAGTTTAAGCAACAAGTCGACGCCGCGAGAATCTTTGAGGTTCAAGGCGACCGATCTCTTGTTTCGGTTATTATTCAGAAAAGTAGCAGAAAATCCCCCGCGTCGATTTGCGGCTTGACGTACGTAATCGCCACCCGCGGCCGGATTCTCGACCTTTATTACGTCGGCGCCCTGATCAGCCAAAATCATTGTGGCGAAAGGTCCAGAAATCATCGAAGTCAGGTCAATGACTCGGTAGCCGTGCAGTGGTCCGGGCATAGTTATTTTCCGTTTGCCGATCAAGAGGTTCTTTAGTGAGAAGACTAGCGCAGACCTAAATTCGATTAAAGTCGAAGTTATATGGCAAAAAGCCGAAAATCCATCGACAGGCTGAGGATGTCAAGCGACAATAACTCCTTAGAAACCATTTGTTAGTAGAATTTATGGATGCGTGACGTTGATTCAAATAAGGTAATGAAGCCGCTCGATGGAGTTAGGGTTCTTGATCTCGCGACCTTCGTCGCAGCACCGTTTTCCGCTACTATCTTGGGCGAGTTCGGTGCAGAAGTGATCAAGGTAGAGCATCCAAATGGTGGCGACCCGATGCGCAGGTTTGGTACTGCCACGGATGAGCCCAACGTTACCTTAGCGTGGTTAAGTGAAGCGCGGAATAAGCACTCTGTAACTTTGGATCTTAAATCTACTGACAATAAAAATACCTTTAAGGAATTGGTTCGCCGATCAGATGTCGTGTGTGAAAATTTTCGGCCAGGGACGCTTGAGCGTTGGGGCTTAGGCTGGGATGTTTTACATGAACTGAATCCTCGTCTTGTCCTTCTAAGGATCAGTGGATATGGTCAAGATGGGCCCTATCGTGATCGCCCCGGTTTTGCGCGTATTGCGCATGCATTTGGTGGATTGACCTACCTGGCAGGGATGCCTGACGGGCCGCCAGTTACTCCGGGATCGACATCGTTAGCTGATTATATTTCAGGCCTATACGGCGCGGTTGGCATCTTATTAGCACTACGTGAGGTCGAACGCAGTGGTAGCGGACAAGTCATAGACATCGCGCTATTCGAGTCGATTTTCCGTGTGCTTGATGAGCTCGCACCTCTATTTGCAAAACATGGAATTATCCGTGCTCCGGAAGGTGTAGGCACGAGAAACGCCTGTCCCCATGGTCATTTTGTTTGCGCTGATGGTAAGTGGGTTGCAATTGCGTGCACCGCGGATCGGATCTGGATTCGTATGGCTAAAAATGTATTAAAAATGCCCAAGTTGGCAAAGAGCCACCCGACAACGGAGGCACGTCTAGCCGATAGAGAGACAATTGAATGTGCAGTCGAAGCATTTACTAAGGCGCATCCGATGGCGGAAGTTGTCCGGCGTTGCACTGAAGGCGATGTTCCGTGTGGCGCAATTAACTCGATCAAAGATATTTTTGCTGACGAACATTTTTCTGAGCGAGGTGTGTTAACGGAATTCTTGCACGAGACGCTGGGGGAAATAGTGATCCCAAGCGTGTTGCCGCGGTTGTCGAAAACGCCGGGTACGATAGAGTCGTTAGGCCCTAATTTGGGCGACTGGAATGGCAGGAATTTGCTAAAAATTCTGGAAGACGAGACTCAAATAAGGTGTTTGGCCCCGAGTTCACGAAAAGTGGACGTCTAGCGGTGGCGCTAATTAGGCCCGGTCACTCGAAAGGGTATCCAGGTCCCCTTTAAACGAGCATTAAAATCGCGATAGTTCTGTTGAATCAATTCAACTCGTAATTCGTTACTAGAACGCTATTTGCCAGCCGGTCGTTAGGGTAAAGTCGGTTTCCATCTGTGGACCGTGTAGATCCTGTTTCAATGGTACCCCGCCTTCGATCATGAACCGTTGACCCCGCAGCAATCCGGAGAAAGCCATGAAGTTTATCCCTAGCTTCAGGTTCACTTTGTCGCCACCATAATTGTCTGGATCAGCGGTCTGAACGGGCCCTACTATCTGCGGGTCACGACCATCAATTACTCCCATCGTATCGAATTCGATTCGTATGGAACCGCTGATCCAATGGCTAGGGGAGTAGCTCAGCCAGCCCGTAACAAGATGCTTATTACCCCATTGGTAACCATTATTTTTCTCCAGGCGGATTGTCCCAGCGTACTGGGTACCCCAGGCGACTTTGTTCGATTTTCCCGTATAAGTAAGCCCAGGTAGAAAATCTACCGTGCCCGACCCGAGTTGCATTGCGTAGGGCAAACGCACCGTCGGTGTTCCTCCTGTCGGAGTTAGGATGCGATCCTTTTCGTCGCTTGAACCGCTTGGCAGACTTATACCTATATTGAAGTGGGCGTCGTGGTTTTTCCAATCGAATAATCGCACGAGTCCGCTGACGCGCGTATCCCCAATCCCGGAGGTTTCTGTGGTGAATTCGCCAAGTCGGGTTGTACCAGCAGCGCCAAGGTACGTGACATGATCCATTTCCTTCTCTGTGTAGTTCAGCATTGCCATCAAAGTAATCCAATCTGTCGGCGCGTACATTAAACTGAACATGTGCATATGCATCGTCATGGTAAGAGGCACGATTCTCAAAGTTGGCGGTTGCAT
>DPMX01000186.1 GCA_003540955.1 Gammaproteobacteria bacterium | reverse complement strand
GCTCGCACAATTCGACGACGCGACGACGAATAATCTCGTTAGCACCGACAAAGGCATCGATATCACCACGCAAATCCTCCGGAAACCGTGAATTGCGAAGCAAGACGTCGTAAAGCCCTTCGTTCAAAACTCCTTGTTCATGGAGTTTAACCGGAGGACAAATCGTCCCTTCCTCAAAAATACTGCGGGACGTGCTTGGCCACGACCCTGCCATACGCCCTCCGACGTCACTGACATGACCAAAAATTTGTGCGAAACCGATCAAATTGTCAGAGAAAAATATCGGTGTAACAACACAATAGTCTGGCAAATGTCCAATAGTCCCGGCAGATTCATACACATCGTTATAAATAAAAACGTCGCCTGGCAAAATATCCTCTATCGCGAATTTCATTCTAATCGGATCTGCAGTGGCTGCCCACGACACTCGTGAGACCGAAAGACAATCTAACGTGTTGAGCGAAGCACGGTAGTCATGCTGCTCGCGAATAATGGTTGATCTTGCGGTTCGTTCAACCGCGGCTTCAGCTTCCATCACTGCTGCCTCAATCCCGCCATCGACTATATCGACTAAGATCGGATCCAGAGCTACACGCGCTTTCGCTATCCGCTCTAGGTAGGCAGGATCATGTTCCACCATTCCATAACGAAAGTTTGCGTAGTCCGCAAAGGCCTTATCTTCATCCGCTTTGTCATAGTACGCTTGTGAGAATTCTTGTTTTCCCGTCATGATGGTAACTTCCTGTGATTACATCTCCACCGCGTGTTTCGCCACAATCCAACGCTTCTATTACTCAATAAACACATCACCGTTTCGTTAGCACCAATGAGCCCCATTCATCGATACGACCGCGCCAACCGGGATTAATAACTGTTGTGGAATCGTATTGTTCGACGATCGCAGGACCGTCGACGAGGTTACCCGCTTTCAGCTCGGACCGAATGTAAATAGGGCATGTGACTTTTCCTCGACTTTGGGGAAAGTACACTTCAACCTTATCGCGTAAAGCAGCGTCCGGGGCACTATTACCTGTAATAGCAGCAGGTATCTGTGGGCGCTTTAACAACCCAAGCCCTGTTACACCGACATTCACGATTTCAACAGGTTCACGACCCTCATACGAATAGCCATAGAGGTCTTTGTGAGCTATATGGAAAGCCCCGATCGCAGCGGTGAGGCGTTTCGCCATCGGATCTGAACTCACCGCCATCGGGATCCTTATCTCGTATGCCTGACCTCCGTAGCGCATATCGAGAAAATGGGTGAGCTCGATGCTACTGGAATCAAACCCTTCGCCACCGAGACGTTTTGTAACGCGGGCCTCGAGCTCGTCAAACTGGAGTCCTACCCGCCCCCGATCGAGTTGATCCTCACGTTGCACGTCAGTATGCACTAGGTCTATGCGAACGTCAGTCAACAACAAACCATAAGCCGACGTTACGCCAGGACTCGGGGGTATCAGAACTTGCTTCATGTCTAACCAGTCTGCAAGATAGCATGCGTGTAATGGTCCAGCGCCGCCAAAGGCGACCAACGCATAGTCGCGCGGATCGCGCCCACGTTTTACAGACACGGTCCGTATTCCCGCCGCCATATTCTCGATTGCGATCCTTAAGATACCATCTGCAGCCGCCGTTAGTTCAAGGTTAAGCGCCGTCGCAATTGTACCTACCGCTTTAGCCGCACCATCATAATCAAGTTCCACGCCACCGCCGGCTAGAGAAGAAGTGAGACGGCCAAGGACCAAATTGGCGTCCGTAACCGTCGGTAATTCTCCACCACGTCCGTAACATGCGGGACCTGGATCGGCGCCGGCGCTATCAGGTCCAACTTTAAGGCTGCGACCCCCCGCGAGCCAAGCGATCGAGCCGCCGCCCGCGCCAACGGTGTGTATATCGATCATTGGTGTTTTGACGTCGTAAATATCTACCCTCCCTTCGGTGAGCATCCGAGGAGTGCCATCTTCCACCAAACAAATGTCCGCTGATGTACCGCCAACATCAAAACAAATTATGTTTGGAAACCCGCTAAGATTGCCAAAGTGGCAGGCGGCAATTACACCTGCTGCGGGCCCAGATAATGCGGCAGCGATCGGCAAGCGGGAGATTTCTTCGGCCTGGGCGAGACCACCGCTCGAGCGCATGATATAGAATGGCGCAGTAATTTTTCGGCTGTGTAGATGCTGCTCAAGCTTTTCGTGGTAGTTCGATAGTAGCGGCATCAACGCTGTGTTAAGACACGTTGTGTTCGTTCTCTCGTACTCACGATATTCCCTCAGGATATCCGAAGAAATAGAGATAAAACACTCAGGGTAGACTTCCTTAATCACGTCGCGGACCTGCTCTTCGTGCATCGGGTTACGGTAGGAATGCAGTAGAGAAACAGCTAAGGCCTTAATTCCGAGTCGCTTAAACTCTAGGGCAAGCGCACGAACCTCTATAGGATCGATTGGCGTTACTTCATTACCTTCTACATCTAACCGTCCCTCTACCGAACGCACAAGCTCTAACGGGACGACCCGTTCCGGTTTGATCCACCATGTGATATCCCCAAACTCTCCAGGCACTGTTTGGCGAGCTACCTCAAGCGCCTCGCGGTAACCACTAGTTATCATTAACCCTAAAGGCGAATATTTACGTTGTAGGATCGCATTTGTGGCGACGGTAGTACCGTGAAAAACGGCACCGATATCACCAGACGACACACCGCTGACGTCGACTATATGTTCGATGCCATCGATGAATCCATTCGCCGGATCGTCCGGCGTGCTGGGTACTTTGGCGAGATGCAACTCACCTGAATCTTCTTGTAAGGCAACGACGTCTGTAAACGTTCCACCAATATCAACGGCTAGGCGCCATGACATATTTCCCTCTCCATCTAGGACCACAGCTCCAATTTTTGCATAGCAGATCGGTTAATCCGCTCGCAACTCACTTCGCTATGGGTTTAGTATCTTGAGATCCGATCGCTCAACGAATCAAAGAGCCTCCTCGGATATTTAAAGAAGTTTTAAATCTTCTTCAATAACAACCTTGATTGCACAGACCAACAGTGAATATTCGAATCTCCAGGTTTACGCCATCTTGCCCTACGGCCGATTAACTTTAAGTGTCATACCTTTCGCTTTCGTAATAAATTTCGTCGCTTTCTGAACGCGGGTCCCATCGAGAGCGATGTAAAATTCCACACCTACCGGATCAGGAGGAGAAGATTCCGCTAACTCTACTTTGAGCAATGCATCCACCGGCCCCTCTATCTCGTACTGTTTTGACCAAGCGTCCCCAACCGTTTTCGCCGCAAATCCATCCTCGACAACCAATTGTCCAGCGCTATCTTTATATGTAATTTTTACCAACCCAGCTAGACTATTGACGATTACGTGGTAGTCTAACTTGACGCTAGTTACAGCCTTACCATCGTTATCGCCCCCTCCACAACCGGAAAGCGAGAACAGACCTAACAAAGTAACTAGGAGTGGTACGTACAATTTCATATTAGCTCTCCGCCTTAAATAGTCTTAGCTTTAATAACTCGTTAGCAATG
>DPMX01000286.1:4301-8520 GCA_003540955.1 Gammaproteobacteria bacterium | reverse complement strand
CGATTGCGCCTGCTTCTGTCGGCGTAAAAATACCGCCGTATATACCTCCAAGGACTATAGCGATAAGAGCCCCGACGGGGATTATTTTCAGCAATGCAGATTTTGCGTCGACCGTGTCCTCGATTTTCGGCGGATCCTTGCCTGAGATAGCAAAGCGTAACCGAAATGCAACTGCGATCATTACGCCAACTGTAAAAGCGAGCGCCAATATGAGGCCTGGGATTATTGCTGCAAGAAACAATTGGCTAATTGACACCTCGGCGATGAGGCCGTAGACGATCAGCAATAAACTTGGTGGTATCAGCATACCGAGTACAGAGGTCCCGGCTACGAGTCCGACGGCGAATCGCGGCCTAAACTCATGTTCAATCAATGGTGGTACGGCTATGCGACTAAATATTGCTGCTGATGCAATCGAAATTCCAGTAATCGCAGCGAACACGGCGTTTGCGGCAACGGTGGCGACCCCGATTCCACCTTTGACCCGGCGTAGCAGCCAGTGCGTTGCCTGCAGCGAGTCGCGACCAATATCGGCTACTCCGACCACTAGTCCCATGAGCACGAATAATGGCACTGCGGCAAATACGTATTCGGATATCGATCCGTCCGCTACTAATGCAAGTGTCCCAATGGAGATACCGATATCACCTTTGATCAAGGCGATCCCTAACCCAGCAGAGCTAGCTAAAGCGAATGCGACGGGCATACCTGTGTAAATCATGATGAATAGCAAAATGATCGTAGCGAGGCCAATCGCAGCACGGCTATCGAGGCTTAGAACGATGCTTGTTACTAGGATCATGCCACCAATGAACCCGATCAAAATCATAAGTTGACGTTTGCGCTCACTTTCAAAGGGCGCACGAACGAACGACCTAGCGTGCGCGATAGCGCCGTTTGCACACAGGGCTGAGAGGAGCAATGACCCGACTAGAATAACTGACTTTGAAGGCCATAACGGGATTGTAAATTCACCTTCTACTCCGAGAAATTCGTTGGTTGTGAGAGCGTAAGTAAGGGATCGGATTGAAGGTATCGCGATACTTAGCATGACCAACGCCCCAATCAGATAAAAAAAACTTTGGAGTAGATGGGCGCTCATTGGCGAGTGTTTTGCAAGTAGACGTAGGAGGACATCCGATCGTATTAACTTATTCTCGACAAACAAATGACCTAAGGCGAGAAATACGATTGCTGGAACAATCAAAGACACTAGCTCTGGTACCCCTCGCAGTGGCTCGCTAAGCGCGGCGCGGCTAAAGACATCTAGTGTGATCAGAACCACCAACGACACGATCAAAAGTGCTGATGCTCGCACTAGCTGCAAACTTATATGTGCGAAGGCTCGACTGCCCGTACTTTCCGATGAAGCTGATCGTTGTGGGTTAGGGGTCTCCACTAGGACCCTTGTGCGCTCATTTGTAGTGATCCCAATCTCGTTGAGGTTGCAGACCGGCACGGCGGACCCCTTCCATTACTAGCCGTAGCATCTTGCTTGCCGGTAGGCCTTTCGCCTCGTTACGTTCGACCCATTGCCTACCGTATTCGGGCAGTCCATCTATCCATTTTTGTTTTTCGTTGGGCGGTAGAGACGTGACAATCGCGCCTTCTGCGACCATCGCTGCGAGTGCGTCGGCATAGCGTTGTTCGACTGCGATAGCACTCCGATTGGTGTATTCATCGGCTAGTTCACGCAAAATCGTTCGTTCCGCGTCAGAGAAGAGATTCCAACGGTCGAGATTAACGCTAAGAGCACCCGCAAACTGCGCACCGATCCCGACCAGGGTGAGATATCGCGCGACCTCGTGGATTCGGTACGGATAGGCTCCGGTAACCATTGATACAACACCGTCGGCGACGCCTGTTTTTAGCTGTGTGTAATACGTCGTGAGCGCACCATCAACCGGCACGGCGCCAGTGCCTTTTAACCAGACCGCGGATGAACCAGGTGCGAGGATTTTGCGACCGTTTAGGTCGTCAAGCGAGTGAACTGGAAAATTTGTCAGTAAATGGTAGGTTTCTATCCCCGTCGCTGCTAGAAACTCTTGGTTATTACTAGTCCAAGCCTGTCGGGCAGCGGGCAAATCGAGGTGGATTTGGTTGAAGATACGCATCAAAACCCCAAGGTCGTCGGTGATGAAGGGTAAGTAATAGGTGATGTTTTGCAACGGCATCTTAGCTGGTTCCCACAGCGTACCGACCCAACCGAAATCAGTGAGGCCGATCGAGACAGTCTCTAGACCGTTGTGCCATTTCAGCAGAGCGCTGCCGTATGCTTCAATCCAACCATATCCCTTTCCATCTGTTCGAGATCGTATCCGACGATTGAATTCCGGAACGAAATAATCCCTTAGCTCCTTAACAAAAGGAAGGTTAACCGTGTGTACGGTAGCGATTGTAAGCTCTTCAAGTTCATTACGATCGTTAGCGGGCGCTACGGTTGGGTGCCATTGCATGATTGCAATGGCAAGGATTCCCCACTTAGCGATAGACACAATAACCCTCAAACGAAACCGAGCAAGTCTTATGTGGCAAATACCGTCTGGGTGAGCTTAGCTCTAATTGCATCGTAGTGTGCTAGCAGGCGAACCATTGCATTAGGATCTTTAGTTTATACTCAATTCAATCTTCCCAATTTGGGACACTGCGCCGTTGCATTGAAGCGCGATAATCTCGTGTTGAATTGGGCAGTAATTCTCCGGTACCCCAATCGCAGATAACACCGTAGCGCCGTATAACGTCGTACATATCAATGTCACCGCGCCTAAATTCTTCCGCGACTGCTTCGGGATTTTTCTCTAGCCACCCTTTGCGTTGAGCTGTGATCGCTTTCCGCGCACGTGCAGTAGCCGCTTCATCCACCCTATATTCTGCGAGCTCTTCGTCGATCACCTGGATAACTACACCGTAGTCTCGCTCCGCGCGCTCAACGGAGACATAATCGTCTTCCACATCGAGCAGCACCTTGTTCGGATCTCGTTTTAGCGGATCGCCGTAACCCCCACCACCGGCAGTACCGCGCCAGAACTTCGCGCCGTTATGTACCGGCACATCGGAAAACACAGCGCCGAGAAACTCTGCCCTACCGTTTTGTTCTAACCATAGTCCATTGGGTCTCGATGGTAGTCCACCCTTTATGCCCCAAACGACCGAGCGCTCACGGTCGCAAAAATAAGAAAAGACGCAATCATCTACCTCCAATAAGGTGCCTGCCTTATCGACGCCGACGCCGCCACGAAATTCACCTGGACCGCCGCTGTCAGTGACCATCTCGAATCGGTCGGTGCGTACGGGACACATGCGTTCTTGGCCTTCGACCGGTTGGCTCATGAGTCCTACACCGAAGCACGCGGCGGTAGCGCTGAGCCCGTCTTTGCCGTTACGGCCACCCCAACCACCGGCTAGCCAGTCGTAAAGCATAAAGTAGGATCGCGCTGGCGAGCGCGTGTCGTAACCGCCGGTTTGCAAATATTCAATGTTGAACGCGCACGCCATCCCACGTTCAGGTACGATTATCGAGAAAAGTTCAAATATCGAATTCATGATCTTTTCGAATGGCATGACAAAGCCAGACACCGCTACTGGCCATTCGGCACTGATGATGCTGTTCTTGGGCGTAGTGACGGTTACCGTGCGGTAGAGACCGGAGTTTAACGGGATGTCCGGGAAGAAAGTTTTCATGCCTGCGACAATCGCAGCGAAGGTACCGCCGTAGGCACAGTTATACATTGACCCAATGGTTGGATGCGATCCAGCAAAATCGAATTGTACTGAGTCGTCGGCGATGGTCATCTTGATTCGGATCGGGATTAACCCTTCGCTAGTTGTGGGATCCTGATCAACATAATCGACCGTCTCCCACGAGCCATTGGGTAACTCCGATAAGCGTCGACGTACACTCCTTTCAACATAGTCTTGCACGTCAGCGAAGGCCGTTTTAATCACTTGCAATCCGTATTTTTCAGCCAGTCGCTGGATCTCGCGTTCGGCAATCTTGCATGCCTGAGTTTGTGCATCCATATCACCGATGATCGCGTCGGGATCACGGGTGTTTTTGGCGACCAGTTTCGCAACATCCCCACAGTATTCACCACGACGCCAGATCTTAACCGGAGGTACGCGGATTCCTTCTTTAAACATATCGCGGGCCGAGACATCAAACGATCCGGGCACGCTACCGCCCATGTCGGCCCAGTGACCGTTCGCTTGACTCCAGGCT
>DPMX01000286.1:0-4005 GCA_003540955.1 Gammaproteobacteria bacterium | reverse complement strand
GCGTTCGCTTGACTCCAGGCAATGAGCTCTCCCGCCACGAAGATTGGAACTAATACGCGTGTATCGCTGAAATGCGTGCCGCCTACGTAGGGGTCATTGACGAGAAACACATCGCCATCATGGACATCGTCCCCAAATTCAACGATCACAGCCTTACACGTGTAGTGCAGCGTACCGACATGGGCGGCAAGGTCTTGATTGCCCTGGGCAACGGTATTGCCTTTGGCATCACATAACGCATTAGAAAAATCCCGGTTGTAGACAACGAACGAATAGCACGTGCGGCGTACTTGTTCGGCCATTTGATCGACAACGGTAATAAAAGCGTTGCGTAATACTTCGAACGTAACCGGATCGAGGTTGGAAGTGAATTTGGTTTTATCGTCCATAGTCTTTTCCTAGACACTGATAATAAGATTAAGCCAAGCATCGACCGAAACCGTTGCTTGCGGTGGAATAAGCGTCGTGGCATCAAGTTGCTCAATGATGCATGGGCCTTCGATCGAAAATCCCGTGTGTAGGCTGTCTCGGTTATAGATAGGTGTTGTAAGCGATTGAGCGACGTCATCAAATACGACTGCTCGGTTGGTTACTGGATTTACTTCGATTGTAGTTGGTTCGAAGTGCTGAAGCTCTGCCTTTGGTGATAGTCCGATCGCGGTGACATTTAAACGGAAAATCTCGAGCGCGGCGCCGTCACGCTTATAGTTGTATTCTCGCAGATGCGCTTGTTCAAAATCTTCGATCGCTCCTGCAACAGAGGTAAAAGGTGCCGGCACAGAAATGGACAGTGCGCGCCATTGTCCGCCATAGCGCATGTCGATACTGCGTTGCATGACGCGATCTGATGGTGCGACACCTTCGTGCTCGAGACGCAGGTGCGCTTCGGATTCAAGCTCTTTGAACACCGCTTCGATTGCCTCAGGGTCGGCCTTGGCTGTATCGACTATATGGACCGCTGTAAGATCGTGCTGAATATCGACTAGTAGACAGCCGAGCGCTGAGGTCACTCCTGGGTTTGGTGGCACGATGACGGTGGGTATCGATAGGTCACGTGCTAGCGCGACGCCATGTAACGATCCAGCACCACCAAACGCCACTAGAGCAAAGTCGCGCGGGTCGTAGCCGCGCATGATCGATACGAGTCGGATCGCGTCCGCCATGTTGGCATTGGCGACATCGATAATTGCTTTCGAGGCAGCGATGATTCCGAGTTCAAGCGGCGCGGCGACGTGTTTCGCGATAGCTTCCTCTGCGAGTGCTCTGTCTAGGCTAAGGTCACCGCCGGCAAGGCCGGTGCCGAGTCGACCTAGGGCGATATTTGCATCAGTATTAGTCGGTTGTTTCCCCCCTTGTCCGTAACATGCAGGTCCAGGCCTAGCACCAGCAGACTGGGGACCATTACGTAACGACCCGGCCTCATCGATCCAAGCTATAGAGCCACCACCCGCGCCGATAGTCTTGACGTCGATACTTGGAAAGCAGATCGGGTGCCCGTATTCGATCATCCACTCGCGGGTCACGCTGGGTTGACCCTCAAACACTAAGGACACATCTGTGCTGGTGCCGCCCATGTCGAATCCAATTGAATTCTCAAAGCCGCACAGGTTGGCGATGTATTTTGACGCAACAGCGCCAGCTGCGATACCAGAGGCGGCGAGTCGTGCAGCATGACGGTCAACAGTTTTGGGCGTCATAACGCCGCCGCCCGAATGCAAGAGCAATAGATCACTTGAGTAGCCATTTTCGCGCAGTCGGTCTTGCATTCGTATTGCGTATTCCCCGACAACTGGTTGGAGTACGGCATTTACAACAGCGGTCGAGAACCGATCATGTTCAAACATCTCGCACAGAACGTCGGCCGAGTTCGATACAGTTACTCCGGGTAGTTCTTTTTCCAAGATGCGCTTCATTTCGCGCTCATTGTTGGGATTCGCGAACGAATTCATAAAACACACGGCAACAGACTTGTAGCCGCGTCGTTTAATTTTTAAAGCGAGTTCGACTGCTGCTTTCGTATCGATTTTGATCTCGACTTCACCAGAAGAGCTAGTTCGCTCAACGAAAGTTAGACGGTCGCGCCGTCTAATATATGGTGCTGCGTTATCGTCATAGGTATCCCAGAGGTCCTCCTTAGTTGAATTACCGACCTCTATGACGTCTCGAAAACCTTCGGTGGTAACCATCGCAGTATGTGGAAGGCGGCGTGTAATAAGAGCGTTAGTCGCTACTGTCGTACCGTGTGCGAACAAGCTTACCTGGCTAAAATCGACCCCGAGTTTTTCGACGCCGCCAATTGCAGCATCTATGGGATCTTTAGTAGAAGGGATTTTTGCGATCCGAAGTGCGCCTGATGTTTCATCGAGCACGCAAATATCGGTGAAAGTACCGCCGATGTCGACGGCGATGCGTAGATTCGACATATCGCTCTCTATTTAGGTTGTTGTAGTTTTAGTCCAATTCCGTTCTCTTCTCCCAGCGGAGAAAAGCATATTATGCGCGAAACCGAGACCATGTCACGATATGTGAAACCATTCAGACAAATCGATTCGTCAGTATGTGACTAGGATCACCGTAATTTACATCCGGTTGCGACGTTGGTCCTAGGGATCTGGACGAACTAGTTTCCAGGTACCGATGGTTATCAAGGGGACAAAATAGACTGCAAAAAACCCCCAAGCCATTGTGCCGTAGCCCTTTGCAATAAGGTCAATAATGCCTATTGAGGAAATCGCGAGCGCGAGCCCCATAAAGCCCATTGCAACACCCGTATGTCCCCATTCGCTAAGGCGTTGGCTGCCATTTTCTTTGCGCTGACTATCAATTCGCTCATTGACACCTTGGAGAATGCCGGCACCAGTCTCGATAAGAGTGCCAAAGAGCATGATGGTGAACGCGATCGTGAGGAATCCCATAGAGTAGGTATTCATCATTACGTAGACTGGTATATCCGCGTTCACGGCATTATCCTCGGCACCGCTAAATGCTATATGAAAAATGATTGCAGGGACGACCGCAATAGCTGAGGCGAAAACTCCCGAGTTGATTGCTTGATCCCGATTCTCAAAATCACGGGCAACGTACAGTATCATTGGTGCGGCGATTGAGTTGTACATCGCGTATTTAAACCCAGAAACGGCCCAGCCAGACTCGATCCCTCCGGTAGCAAAAGCTGCTGCGATTTCTTCTGGGATTGCATCGAAGACTCTTATTAGGAAGGTGATAAAAACGCCGTAGAGTACGAGCGACCAAAATGCCAGAACTCGCATTACGATATCTCGCCCAAAAAACTGAAGAACGCCGACCAAACCAAATACGAGTGCCATCCCGAACCACGATGGTAGGTGAAAGCTGTCTTCTAATGCCTTTGTAGATGCTGCAATCAAGACTGCAAAGATCAGCATTAGCATAAAAAAACCAATCGCTTCGTACAAGAACCACGCTTTTCCTAGTAGGATCCGGAAAAAGGCACGATGGTCATAAGCTCTGAAACGACGGGCAATCTCGAATGTCAAAGATAGCACTAGGCCAAATACCAAGGTAGCCACAATCAATGCTAGGAGGCCACCGTATGGCCCAAATCGGGTGAAGTATTGTACAATCTCACGACCGGTGCCGTAGCCCCCACCGACTATAATCGATTGAAAGACCGCCCCCGGGATCAGATAGATTCGAACGAATTTTCTTAAGGATTTCATCGTTTTTATGCGATTGGTGTCTACTTTATCCTTGCGCCTCGTATCTCGAGTAGTTCTCGTAGGATTGATCGATGGCAACGCGACTCATCTTCACAGTAACAACCGATTGAGAAATTTGTCGTATATGAGAGTGCCGCTAGCAAATCGAGGTCGTGAGCGGCCCCTGGTTGCTTCATTTCAGCGATAAAGCGTCGTTTGAATACTTTCCAATCATTGTCATCTGCTATTGGGAACAACTCTTTTAGTAAGATTTGGCTCGGTGCCAGATTTGGAAACCACACATCATAGAAATTTTTAGTGGAAAATT
>DPMX01000150.1 GCA_003540955.1 Gammaproteobacteria bacterium | reverse complement strand
AGGAAATATCGGCCAAATTACCGATCGGCGTCGCGACCACGTAGAGTGCTGGCCGCTCGATTGACAGTGATATTTGCCCGCTGGATACTGTGGCGGTCATGAGTTTTTGCCTACCGTTGAATTCTGCTTACCGATGCTACAGTCTCGTATTGTGCCTTATCCTGGCAGCTGGATGTGGCTCCCGGCAAGTTGCAGAACCAACCCTACCGACCACTATGGCGACAGAGGACGCCATTGCGCACCTCCGTGCCGGAAATTTCTCTAGGGCCGCCGCCGAGTTCGCACTTTTGAGTTTAAACAGCGGTTCGACCGAAAGCTCGCGTTATCGCGCTATGGCAGTGCTAGCCTACCTCGACGGAGATGACCCCGAAAGTGCGGCTTTATTGCTCTCAGAAATGTCATCAGTCGAAATTATAAAATCGCCGGTGTTGGCGCTTGCACGAGCCGCATCAGACAACTTTGACGGCGGTACATCTGAAGCTATGGAGCAGCTTGAACTTATAGATGTAAGAAAACTCAGTATGTACCAGCGCAACGTTTATTATCGTACCCTGGGCCGACTATCAATTCTTAATCGATCCTACTCAGTTGCATCTGCAGCGTTCATTGCAGCAGATGCCTATGCTCTCCCGGAAACAAAACGCGTTAGCCTTCATAAAAATATCTGGCGGGCATTATCACACATGGATGATGCCGCTATTCACGCCGCATATAGCAACGGATCCAGCCGAGAGAAAGGATGGCTAGAACTCGGGCTCAGTGTCCTTCCGAATCTACATAATAACGTCGAGATAACCGTAGCTATCGAAAATTGGCAAACCAAGCATCCCGAACATGCGGCTAATCTCTGGCTCGTACCACACCTGTACGAACTTTCCGAAAGTCTCTCCATACAGATCCGGCATATAGCTCTATTGTTACCGTTTGATGGAACTTACGGGAATGCTTCGATCGCGATCCGTGACGGTTTTCTAAGCGCGTGGTACATGGCACCTAAAAATGGGAACCGTCCAACAGTATCGGTGTATTACGTCGATGCGGACCGGGTCAATGCTGTCTACGATACTGCGGTTACCAACGGTGCAGACTTAATTGTTGGCCCGCTCAAAAAGTCAGCCGTCGAGACCTTAATAGCCCGCGACGAGATTCCAGTTCGGACGTTAACATTAAATGTCGCAGACAGCGCTATTGACCCCAGTTTGACGATTGACTTGCATGGGTCCCGACTATTCCAATTCGGTCTGCTCCCAGAAGATGAAGCTGCCGGTGTTGCAGAAAAAGCGCGTGCGGATGGATTTTTACGCGCCGTAACATTAGCACCCGCAACGCCTTGGGGTACACGACTAACGAAGGAGTTCTCCCATCGATGGCAGCAATTGGGCGGCATTCTGCTAAATGAAGCGACCTATGATGACCAGGAAAATTCCTATGCTGAGTCGGTAAAGAACGCCCTAAACATCGACCAGAGCGAAGCGAGAGCGGTGGCACTGCAACAAGCATTAAATCAAACGATACAGTTCGAACCCCGTCGTCGCGCCGATATCGACATGATCTTTGTTGCCGGGTTTCCACTTAGCACTCGTCAATTACTGCCGCACTTGCGCTATTTTCGAGCTGAGACGGTACCCGTCTACTCAACCTCTCATACCTACGTAGGTGTAACTGACCCTGCGGCGGATCGCGATCTTGATGGCCTGCATTTCGGCGACATGCCGTGGTTATTTGGTGAAGCAGACGTGGATACCTTCAACTCTTTTAACCAAAACTGGCCAAACAGTACCCCAGGTTCCGGCCGCCTTTTTGCATTTGGGCTCGACGCGTACCGAATTCTTCCGCACTTGAACCGGATGCGCTACCAGCCTGGTTTTCGAATACCAGGGGCCACAGGCCAATTAGGAATGACACCAACTGGCCGGGTTGTCCGCGAACTCGTCTGGGCTCGTTTCGTCAGTGGAGTACCAAAATTACTGCATCGATGAAATCCAATTCAGTTCTAAATCGGTCCCTACCCTCAGCACGCGAATTCCAAATTCGCTATGAACACCTAATATGCATGCAGTTTCTCAATATCTCGTTGGCAGCTTATATTTCCAGCATCCGGCCTGTTGATTTGACTTTTTAACGAACACCCACAGAAAATAATAAAATGCAATTGGATCACAGACGCGTTTTCCACATAATACAAGCCCCGTATTCAACTAACGAAGTAATTTTCTTGATCGAACATTGATATGGACCGCCTGAAACGGGTACAACAAAATTTCGACGAAAGTATCACGCTGAAAACAGAGGCGGCATTTTCATTGGGACCGAAAATCGTGGAGGCTGCTGATTCAGTCCTTGCATGCCTTATGGCAAATAATAAGCTGATGGCATGCGGGAACGGCGGCTCCGCCGCCGACGCGCAGCACCTCTCATCTGAAATGTTGAATCGATTCGAACGGGAACGACCGGGGCTCGCTGCCATAGCCCTAACAACCGATGCGTCGACCATTACATCTGTAGCAAATGATTATCAATTTGCGGATGTTTTTTCGAGGCAAATTCGTGCTCTGGGCCGACCTGGGGATGTAGTTATGGCATTTTCAACCAGCGGTCAATCTAATAATATTGTGTCCGCGATCGATGCAGCACACGATCAAGATGCGCGCGTCGTGCTCGTAAGTGGTCGTGACGGGGGGGAAGCGGCAAAAACGTTGAGTAAAGAAGATATAGAGATTCGTGTCCCTTCAGCGTCTACGGCACGAATTCAAGAAGTGCATATAATGATAGTCCACTGTATTTGTGACCTTATAGACGATCACCTATTGGGGTATCCAGATTGAGTAAACTAAGGGTCATAAATTCAACTTTACGTGGTATCCGGATAATCACTGTTTCGTATCTTACTTGCGCGCTAGTCGGGTGCGCGAGTTTATTGTTTGGAGGAACGGCAACGACGACAGCTGTAGTCGCGCACGACACGCGCACCACTGGAACCTTCATCGAAGATCAAGCAATTGAGCTGAAGGCTAGCGAGGCAATACGAGGAAATGACCCTCTACATAATCAAGCGCATTTAAGCGTTACTAGTTACAACCAGATAGTCTTAGTCACTGGTCAAGCACCGACAGAGGAACTAAGGAAAACCGCAATAGCACTAGTATCAGAAATCGAGAAGGTTCGACACGTATACGATGAAATCCAGATCGCAGCGCCGAGCTCGATGATTACACGCAGTAGTGACAGCCTTTTAACCGCCAAGGTAAAAACGAAACTTTTTACCGTAGACAATATTGATGCAACGAAGGTTAAAGTTGTCAGCGAAAACGGCGTAGTATTCCTGATGGGAATTTTAAGGCAAGCAACTGGATCAATTGTCGCGGATGCTGCTAGTCGGGTTGGTGGCGCTCAGAAAGTAGTAAAGCTATTTGAGTATCGAGACTAACCGCACTTGCTTCAATCGTTTGCTTGTAGCTCTATTTTATAATTTTAAGATGTGACCCTTTCGGTGGCCTTGGATTAGGTGGTACAGAGCCGTCCAAAGACGCTGATCCTTGACCTAAATCAGAAGGCAAAGCTATCCCTACGCCGTTCTCGTTGGCATAAACCGCACGCACTGCTGCTACCGGCACGAATACTTCGGTAGCCACCCCAGCGAAACGGGCACTAAACGAAATATGTTCATCGCCCAAGGTCAAATTAGCAACTGCGGCCGAGGCAATGTTGAGAACGATTTTGTTATCCTCTATTAGTTGATCAGGTACCGAGACGTTCCCTTGAGCTGTATCAACAAGGATATATGGCGTTAAATTATTATCTACGGCCCACTCGTGGATCGCCCTTATCAAATACGGTCGTGTGGAAACCATAAATCGACCCTCTGCGCAAATGGTGGATTTCGTGGTTTAGTCACCAGCAGACTAGAACAAACGTTAAGGATTTTCGTCACTTTAGTTTGAAATCTCACGTTCGACCGGGGACAAACTAGCTTGGAATCCATCACGGGCGAACACACGTTCTGCGTACTTTAATATCGGTTTTGCAGGTGCCGTCAGCTTTATTCCATAGTATTGGAGCCGCCAAAGCAAAGGCGATAGACAACAATCAACTAGTGAATACTCGTCAGACATAAAGTATTCATGCTGCAAAAAAATGGGAGATATCGCCAGCAAGTTGTCTCTGATCGTCCTCCGAGCGTTAGCAGCTGCTATCTCATTCGCGCCACTCAAATCCTCGACAAGACTGTAGAGGTCTCTTATTACCCGGTAACGAAACTGTCGGTTGGTCGCCCGCGATACCGGATCAACTGGCATTAGCGGAGGATGCGGATAACGCTCATCAAGATACTCCATGATTATCTGGGCGTCGTAGACGACCAGCTCTCTATCAATCAAGGTCAAAACCGAATCGTACGGATTTAAGTCATTCAAATCCTCTGGCCGATTTTCAGCATCAACGAAGTGTATATCAACGTTAATATCTTTCTCGGCGAGTACCATCCTCACTCCATGACCGATCGGATCGAACACCTCGCAATAAAGCGTCATCAGCGATCGTCTATTCGCGAGACCAGTCATATTAGTGGACATCTTTCCAGTATTCACGCTTCATTAAATAAGCAGAGACTAAAAGTATCAGTAGGAAAACAATGACCCAAAACCCAATTCGGTGGCGTACCAGCTTCGCTGGCTCCCCGACATAGACTAAGAAGCCAACCAGATCTCTGACCAGTCGCTTATACTCATTTTCCGTCAGTCTTCCGCGTTGGGCAAGTTCAAGGCGCATGATCGTCGCATTTTCGCCACCTCCATTGTCTTCGGCGCGATAAACTGCGCGCTGCAGCCCTTGCTGCTCCCACAACACGTGCGGCATAGCCGTATCTTTAAAAAATAAGTTATTAACGCCTGTCGGTTTACTTTCGTCGATGTAGTATCCAAGCAAAAAGTTATATAGCCAGTCGGGACCTCTTGAACGAGCGACGACGGAAAGATCCGGCGGAGGCACTCCAAACCACGCTTCAGCTTCTGATGGGAGCATAGCGACCCTCATGACATCACCAATCTTATCGCTGGTAAACATCAAATTTGTTTTCACCGACTCTTCTGACAAACCTAAGTCCTCGGCGACGCGGTTGTAACGCATGAATGACGCGGAATGACAACTTACGCAGTAATTAACGAACACTCGCGCTCCGCGTTGCAAAGATAATTCATCTGATAAGTCCACCTTTGCCGGCTGCATAGCGGGACCATGACTATCCGCCGCAAGGACCGACCCCAAACACAGCATCGTGAGAAGGGAAATAATTAGCCTAATCATTTACCTGTCACCCTATCGGGAACCGGTTTGGTTTTGTCTATTTTGCTGTAAAACGGCATCAATAGAAAAAAACTAAAATAAATTACTGAAAAACCCCGAGCCAACCAAGTCATTTCAGGTGTTGGAGTTTGGGTCCCGAGATAGCCAAGCGCAACAAAACTGATCACAAACATTAGCAGTGCTGTCTTGAAAATTGGGCCCCGATACCTAATTGATCTGACCGGGCTCCGGTCGAGCCACGGCAGCAGAAAAAAGATAGTCGTGGCCGCACCCATAAGCAGCACGCCTATTAACTTATCGGGGACTGCGCGCAAGATCGCATAGAAGGGCGTGAAATACCACAATGGCACAATATGCTCTGGGGTCACTAAAGGATTCGCCGGGATAAAATTATTCGCTTCAAGGAACCAACCCCCAAACTCAGGCGCGAAAAAAACTACAGCAGCAAAAAGGATCAAAAATACGATTACCCCAACAGAATCTTTCACTGTGTAATAAGGGTGGAACGGTATCCCATCCAGCGGTTTGCCGTCTACTCCTTTCTTTTTCTTTATCTCGACGCCGTCTGGATTATTTGACCCGACCTCGTGCAATGCGATTATATGTAAGAACACTAATCCAACGATTGCTAAAGGCATCGCGATAACATGCAATGAAAAAAATCGATTCAAGGTTACATCAGAAACCACAAAGTCCCCACGGATCCACAGCGACAGCGCTTCTCCAACGAAAGGGATTGCGCCGAATAGCGAAATAATAACTTGCGCGCCCCAAAAAGACATTTGACCCCACGGGAGTAAATAACCAAGAAACGCCTCTGCCATTAAAGCGAGATACGTAAACATTCCCAAAACCCAGATAAGTTCTCGTGGTTTTTTGTACGATCCATACAATAAGGCCCGAAACATATGTAGATACACAACAATGAAAAAAGCAGATGCACCAGTGGAGTGCATGTACCGGATAAGCCAACCCCATTCTACGTCGCGCATGATGTATTCGATCGAAGCAAAAGCGAGTTCGGCATCTGGCTTATAATTCATCGTCAACCAAATCCCGGTTAAAATCTGAAGCGCAAGTACAACAATCGATAGGACGCCGAAGTAGTACCAGAAATTAAAGTTTTTCGGAGCGTAATACTGCCCCATATGTTCATTCCACAATTTTACGAGTGGAAACCGATCGTCAACCCAATCGCGTAAGCCAGTTAGCCCTTTCACGACGACGTTCACGAAGCACCTCCTTCGTCTTCGCCGATAACAATTCTAGTATCCGATACAAATCGGTAGGGCGGCACCGTCATATTCGTCGGTGCTGGAAACCCACTAAACGCCCGGCCGGCCAGATCAAACTTTGAACCATGGCAGGGGCAGAAAAAACCTCCAACCCACGTTTCGTCGATCTCCCCAGGTTCAGGAGCAAAACTGGGCGAACAGCCTAGATGTGTACACAACCCCACGAGGATCAGGTACTCCTTTTTCACAGAGCGCCACGCATTAGAGGCATATTCAGGTTGGATAGATTCGTTAGAGGTTGGATCCCGTAGCAACTTCCCATCGATAGTGTCCAGCGCATCGACCATCGCAGATGTCCGCCGCACAATCCACACCGGTTGTCCACGCCACTTTTGCGTGACTCGCTGCCCAGGCTCGAGCTTGCCTATGTCAACTTCTACCGGTGCTCCAATCGCTTTCGCCTTTGCACTTGGCTGAAAGGAAGCAATGAACGGCACCGCGGCGATGGCGGCGCCAACGCCACCTATAACAGCAGTCGTACCCGTAAGAAACCGGCGTCTGTTGACGTCGACAGCATTGTCACTCATATCGTTGCCACACTCCGACATTCGAACGATAGCGGCACTACGGATCAAAACTCGAATCGCGCAGAACCGCCACGTTATAGCTTGATTTTGCCGATTGACCCCTACAACCGGCACACGGTAACGTGCTGACATATTTTCACGACAGCACGAAAGCGGAACAATTATATCACTAAAACCGTCCCAACCACCGCAGGCTCCAACCCAATTAATCAGAGATCTGTGACGTTAGCTAAGAGAAATCCGACAGTGCTCGGGGAGACTGAGCCTCATGATCCTATTATCACGGCAAGGTCCAGGGGTAGAATTTAATGGCGTAATCAGTAAGCGCGATCGCGGCATTTCAGAACAGCAAAGTAGACGGTAATACGCGAGGCTAATGTATTTAGGATCCTACCTGGCCATACCAAGGCCTTAAACATTGCACTCTATAAGTCACTTGATAGCTTCGCTATGATTTGTGTCTTAAAGCAGCAGACCGAGCATGCGCCGTTAGGCCTTCGCCGTTAGCTAGCAACTCGGCCATAGGCCCCAGACGCTGGGCACCGGCTGCTGTACATTCAATTACCGAGGATCGCTTCTGAAAATCATACACCCCTAGGGGCGAGAAGAATCGTGCAGTCCCCGAGGTCGGTAGAACGTGATTCGGACCTGCGCAATAATCCCCTAGGACCTCAGCCGTATGCCGGCCTAGAAATATAGCGCCCGCGTGCCTCACGGCGGGAAGTAAATCGCGCGGATTTTCAACCGAAAGCTCGAGGTGTTCGGGCGCAATACGATTCACTAAATCGATAGCCTCATCAAGATCACGCACCTTAACAAACGCACCACGTCTAGATAGCGACGCACCAATGGTCGCACGCCGTTCCATCTGCGGGAGAAGCCGTGAAACACTGGTAGCAACCGCTTCCAGAAAATTATTGTCAGCGCTGATAAGAATTGCCTGAGCCTGTTCGTCGTGCTCTGCCTGAGAAAATAAATCCATCGCGATCCAATCAGGATTTGTCTTTCCGTCACATACAATCAAAATTTCAGACGGCCCTGCGATCATGTCTATACCAACAGTACCAAAAACTAGCGATTTTGCCGTGGTCACGTACAAATTTCCGGGCCCGACAATTTTATCTACCGCCTGTACACTTTCAGTACCGTATGCAAGTGCCGCGATTGCTTGTGCCCCACCGATCGAATGAACCTTGTCAACACCGGCAATGTGTGCAGCAGCTAAAACTACCGGCTCAAGTCTGCCGCCCGGAGCAGGAACAGTCATTACGACTTTCCTTACTCCGGCGACCTTGGCCGGGATCACATTCATCAATACTGACGACGGGTAGGCAGCCTTGCCACCCGGAACGTAAACCCCTACAGAATCCAATGCATTTATAGTTTGGCCCAGAACCGTACCATCGTCCTCCTGGTAATCCCAGGAAGTTTGAAGTTGGCGTCCATGGAAGTGTCGAATACGCTCCGCAGCATCCTCTAACGCTTTCTCAAGAGAGGGGTCAATTTCTTTTCTCGCAGAAGAAAAATCGCTGATCTCGAGATCTTCCATCGCGGCGACATCTCGTCCATCGAACTGATTGGTCAGCTCCACTACCGCTGCATCACCACGCGTGCGTACAGCGTTGATAATTTCCCGAACCGCGTTCTCTACTGATTGATCGTTCGAGTGATTCCAGCATGTCAACGCCGCTAATTGCTTCTCGAAGTCCTTTTGGACCGTATCCAAACGATGTATTGACCATTCAACGGACGCTGTCATTTTCGTTCACCCGATGATTGCCGAAAAGCGATCGATCAGATCTGTTATCTGGGCATGCTTAATTTTCATCGACGCCTTGTTGACAATAAGGCGAGAAGTTATGTCAACAATATGTTCCATAGCCACTAAGCCGTTAGCTTTCAGCGTATTCCCAGTATCAACCAGATCAACTATGTAATCCGCAAGACCGACCAGCGGCGCGAGCTCCATTGAACCGTACAATTTCACGACTTCAACCTGTACTCCCTTTCGAGCAAAATAGTGGCGCGTAACTTTTGGATATTTGGTCGCGATTCGCAACCGTCTAGAGTCATTTCGCACTCGGCCACGCCCCGCTAGCATTAAACGACACGCGGAAATCTTCAAATCGATAGGTTCGTAGAAACCATCTCCTTCGTATTCTAACAACACATCTTTCCCAGCGATGCCTATATCCGCTGCGCCATATTCGACAAACGTAGGAACGTCAACTGCTCTGATAGCAACTATCTTCGTTTGGCCTTCGGTCGTCTCAAAAATAAGTTTTCTGGACTCATCTGGATCTCCATTAGGGACGATACCAACGCCCGCAAGTAAAGGTAGCGCCTCTTGCAAAATGCGACCTTTAGAGACTGCAATTACTAACCCGGAGGATCGTTCCCGCACTTGATCCATCGAACTTTCCCCCTACCCAGGAACCCGTCGAATTTGCGCGCCTAAATTAGCGAGCTTCTCTTCGATGGTCTCGTAACCACGATCGATATGATAGATGCGGTCCACCTCAGTCTCCCCTTGGGCGACCAAACCCGCGAGCACAAGGCTAGCCGACGCGCGCAAATCCGTAGCCATCAACGGCGCACTGGTTAGCCGGTCAACCCCACTGGTTATCGCCGTATTGCCTTCGAGCTTCACTTGGGCACCCATGCGTTGAAGTTCGAGAACGTGCATAAACCGGTTTTCGAATACCGACTCGGTTATCGTTCCAGCGCCCTTCGCTACACAATTCAACGCAGTAAACTGCGCCTGCATGTCGGTTGGGAAGCCCGGATAGGGAGACGTATGAATATTGACTGCAGACAACCGCCGATCACCCATATTGAGATCAATCCAATCATCGCCTGAGGTTATTTCAGCCCGGGCCTCGGTGAGTTTTGCCAAAACCGATTCTAGCAGCTCTGGCCGAGTATCCTTTAACTTTACGTGCCCGCCAGTCATCGCCGCAGCGACCAGATAAGTCCCTGTTTCGATCCGATCGGGTAGAATCGAATAGGTCGTTCCACCCAAAGACGTTACACCTTCAATCGTTATCTTATCGGTTCCCGCGCCATCAATAATCGCGCCCATACTCTTGAGACAATCCGCGAGATCGACAACTTCGGGTTCACGTGCCGCATTTCTGATTGTGGTGACTCCATCAGCCATCGTTGCTGCCATCATCAAGTTTTCGGTTCCCGTTACGGTCACCATATCCATAACCAAGTCGACTCCTTTTAGGCGGTTCGCGGTCGCCCGAATATAGCCTCCATCAACTCTTAAATCAGCTCCCATAGCAGTTAAGCCTTCTAGATGGAGATTAACCGGACGCGAACCGATTGCACAACCACCTGGTAATGAAACATCCGCACGACCGAACCGAGCAAGAAGCGGCCCCAATACGAGTATCGAGGCACGCATCGTCTTAACAAGTTCATAAGGCGCAAAGAATTCAGTGATCGTAGAACTATCCACTTCAATGTTCATCTTCTCGTCGACAGTCAACTTCGACCCCATACCACCAAGAAGTTCCATTGTCGTAGTTATGTCGTGAAGATGAGGGACATTGCGAATCACAACTGGCCCATACGCCAATAGCGTTGCTGCCAAAATGGGTAAGGCTGCGTTTTTCGCTCCAGAAATCCGGATCTCGCCTTCCAGCCTGACACCCCCGCTGATAATCAATTTATTCATAAGTAGGGTTTATATGCGGCTACATAACCTTCAGCTTGCGAGCTTTCTCCCAGGCCTCACGCGTATAAGTCTGGATTGAAAGAGCATGAATCGCACTCTCCATGCTATCGCCGAGGGTGGCATACACCATCTTATGTTGTTTAATCATAGGACAATTAACAAAGCTGTCGCTCACGACCTGAGCAACGAAATGTGATCCATCTCCATCAACATATGCTTCGGCCTCTGGAATTCCAGATTCAATCATCATTTTTATTTCCTCACCGGTCATAAAGCTCTCCTGTTAGGGCTACTCAACCCAGTTAGATTCTGGACGACACCAACGCTATTTTGCAGTTAAACAAACTATAGCCGTCAACCGAAAACACGACCCCAGGTATGTCGAGATATTGGGGAAATAAAAATACCGACTGTCCCTGTTAGGAAACCTCTAAAAGCCCCGCTTCGACGAAAAACACCGCTATTGACTAATTTCCTGATTTTTTTCGCTCAACCCGTCTATGAGGCCCAGCAAACCTCCGTCCCTGATTAACGATGCAAATGATGCGCGGTATGTTCTGACAAGGCTGACGCCATCTACTGTTACGTCGAACACCTTCCAATTGCCGAGGGTATTATGCAAGCGATATCCAATGAGTATCGGCTCGCTACCGCTTTGCTCAATTTCCTGGCGGACCTCGACGGTACGGCCCTTGACGATTGCAGAATCGTCGGGATACGTGATCGCCTGATCAGAGAACTCTAATAGAGCTGTTGCATATGTTCGCACGAGTAACTTTCGAAATTGGTCGACGAACTCCGCACGAGTCGCTTCATCAGCCTCTTTCCAATGAGTACCCAAAACCCACCGGGCCATAATTTGAAAATCGAAATGAGGGAATATTAATTCAGCAACCAGCAAATACATTTTTGCCGGGTCCTGGCGCAAAGCATCTCGGTCACTCTGAACGCGACCCAAAACTTGGTCCGTCGTATTACGTACTATGTCCATCGGCGATTCCGCTGCCGCTAACGCACTCGCCGCAGCCAACAGAACTACACACATATAAGCGGACAACCAGACCTGCTTCATACCAAAGACCTCTATCGCTATTAAGAGTCCAAGTTCAATCGAGCACCAGGAAAACAGTACGCGACATAGCGTTAGCTACACCCGACTATATCGGATTAACTGATCAGCCGCACGAAGGCGCGGCGGTAATCTAGCACAATTTTCTCGAGTTGTTCGAACGCCAAGACCTCAAAAATTCAAATATGCGCGGCGAGAAGTTCTATCTTATAGCCGTCAGGATCTTCCACGAATGCAAGCACCGTAGTTCCTCCCTTCATCGGACCTGCTTCACGAACAACATTCCCACCCAATTTCCGAATACGGGCGCAGGCCGCGTACACGTCGTCGACGCCCACCGCGATATGGCCATAGGCGTTACCATGGTCATAACCCTCGACACCCCAATTGTGAGTGAGTTCAAGCACCGTCGAGTCCCCCACCTCGCCATAACCGACAAACGCCAGGGTGAATTTTCCCTCCGGAAAATTTTCCTTGCGCAGGAGTTTCATTTGTAAAATATCGCAATAGAAACTCAGCGAGACATCAAGGTCGCGGACCCGAAGCATTGTGTGCATCATCCTCATAATCCGATCTCCCAATTGCACTACGCGCGTGGCCTATTAGACACGGCACAGATTAAGAAATAATGATTTTAACCTTCTCTGCAGCCCCTCGTGCCTTATCTCGGGCTTCCTCAACTGAATCCGCACTCGCTAGTGCTACTGCTAAACGTCGTTTACCGCGCACTTCTGATTTACCGAATATCCTAAGCTCTGTACCAACCTCACGCAAAGCATCGCCGATTCCTTCATAGCTAATATTTTCACCAGAACCATAGCCTAATACTGCTACAGATGCAGCAGGAAGCTTTTGGCTAATGGCGGGAATCGGAAGACCTAAGATTGCTCGAACATGCAACGCAAATTCAGATAAATCCTGCGACAACATTGTAACCATCCCTGTATCATGAGGCCGCGGTGAAACCTCGCTAAAAAAGACATTATCTCCTTGCACGAAAAGCTCAACTCCAAAGATTCCATTGCCCCCGAGCGCTTTGGTGACGGCATGAGCAACATGTTTGGCAGCATCGAGCGCCGCCACACTCATTGACTGTGGTTGCCATGATTCGCGATAGTCACCGTCGATTTGTAAATGCCCGATCGGCTTACAAAAACTCGTACCACCGGAATGCCGAACCGTAAGCAGAGTTATTTCATAATCGAAGTGGACGAAGCCCTCGACTATTACTTTTTTGCCAATTCCACGCCCCGCAGTCACTGAACGCGACCAGGCGCTGGCGGCCCCAGCTCCATCTTCAACTACTACTTGGCCTTTCCCCGATGAGCTCATTACCGGTTTAACGATACACGGCACCCCGATCTCTTCGATTGCCTTCACACACTCGTTTTCACTTTCGGCAAAACGGTACGGGGAAGTCGGCAATTTTAGCTCTTCGGCCGCAAGACGTCGGATCCCCTCGCGGTCCATCGTAAGGCGAGTTGCACGGGCCGTTGGTACAACGTAGTAACCACGTTCTTCCAGTCCAACTAGGCGTTCGGTCGCAATAGCCTCCACTTCCGGAACAATGAGATCTGGTTTAGTTTGCTCCACCAGCATCTCAAGCGCATCCCCGTTTAACATATCCATAACATGGGAATGCTGCGCGACCTGCATCGCAGGAGCGTTGTCGTATCGGTCAACAGCAGTGACCTCAAGACCATACCTAAGAGCCTCTATTGCAACTTCCTTGCCCAACTCCCCGGCGCCTAGAAGCAATAAGCGCACAGCGCCCGATGTCCCTGCAGTACCTATCGATTTATTGATCATATCTCTTGCCGTTTATTGTCGTCACAAATCCAAGTTCGGACAGCCCTTGTACAGTATCCAATTGCAGACCATCACATGCAACGCAGTGGTTGGAAAATTCATGGCGTGAACTTGCCGTTTTTCGCAACTGATCAAATGCCACCGCACGATCGGCTTTCCTCAAATCTGCTGTGCGACGGAGTGCAGCAGTAGTAACGCGCGGGTCAAAACAACGCAGCACAGCGTTACCATATACTTCTGCCGGTCTGGAAAAGCTCGGCACCTGCAACTCTATCGGTTGTAATGGGGCAGCCGCCCATACCGAATCGAGTCCAAGTTCTGTTGACATCCGATTCGATAACATTGTCGTCGCACGAAGCCGCGCTTCGATTGTATGGCCAGCAATATGCGGAGTCGCTATCGCTAATTGCCTGAGTAGCGCCAAATCAACGTTCGGTTCCCCGGACCAGCAATCGATCGCGGCCACGGCCGAGGTCCGTCCCGCAAGCCACGCAGTCAATGATCTCTCGTCGACCACACCACCGCGTGCCGCATTGACTAACAATGCTCCAGCTCTCATAAGAGTCAACTGCGCAGCCCCGATCATTCTTCGTGTTGGAAATTCACCGAGCTCTGTATATGGCACGTGCAGGGTGACGATATCACTCGCGAGAGCATCTTCGAGATCCACAAATCGAACATTTTGAAGGTCGTCGTCAAGTAGCGGATCATTGACGACACATTCTACGCCGAGTGCGCTGAACATCGAGTGGACTATTTTTCCGACATGGCCAAACCCAATAATCCCGACAGTAAGCTCACCCGCATCAGCCAACCCTAACCGTCCGTAAAGAAAACTACACGCCACCACATACTCGGCAACCGCTCGCGCATTACATCCAGCCGCGTCAAAATAGGTTATGCCGCGCTCTTGCAGATATACCGTGTCTAAATGATCGATTCCCGATGTAGTAGTGCCAACGTAGCGAATCTTCGAATTCTCGAGCAAACCTTTATCAACTCGAGTAACGGAGCGCACGAGCAGGATCTCCGCATCCCGAAGCTGCCCCGGCGTTAACGTTCTCCCGGATACAAGGCAAACATCACCGAACTCGGCAAACGCCGATCTGACCTGCGGAATATCTCGGTCAGCAATGACGCGCAAACAATATTCT
>DPMX01000234.1:2326-6945 GCA_003540955.1 Gammaproteobacteria bacterium | reverse complement strand
AGCTGGCGGAATCTGAAGTCGTTTTCGGCGAAATGCTCGAAGCAGCAGAGCAACTTAATGTTCGGCATTTGAAGGTTGGCCCCGATATGAATGCGACTGAGTGGCCGCTAGATCGTATGGCGGAGCGTTTTGCTGGTTTGTGCGATCGTGCGACTAGCGCTGGCACATCGGTCTCGTTGGAGTTAATGCCATGGAGTAACGTGACAGATCTTGAAACTGCAATTGCAATTGTTGCCGATGCAGGACGCGAAAACGGTGGTTTACTACTTGATATCTGGCATGTCGCGAGAGGTAATATTGCTTATGAAGATATCTGCCACATCCCGAGTGGATTAGTTAACTATGTGGAAATTAATGATGCGAATACTGAGGTTCAAGGATCTCTGTTGGAGGACACACTCCACCACCGAAAATTTTGTGGGGATGGCGACCTTGATGTTCCAAGGTTCCTAGACGCTCTGGCGACTTATGGTTACAGCGGCCCGTTTGGCATAGAGATCATTTCTGAACAACAACGTAGGAGACATTTTTCTGATGTCGCAAATGACGCAATTAGGACGGCCAAGCGCGAATTTGGCAATATGAGAGGAACGTTCCCCGACTTAGCCTCTTAACTCTCCTTCGGCTTGTAGAGAATTTCAAACCAAATACATCGAGCCGCTGCAAATTAGAATGATCTTAGCCAACCGTATATACAGAACAGTTTAACGTTGGCGACAGGTCACCTTACTAATCTTTCATGAATTAAGAAGAGGAAAGGTAATGATTGAAGAAAGCAGTACCGAAGTTACAACCGGCGAAGCAGCTTGGTTGGGTGAAACGCACTCGATCAAGGCAGAGGGTAACTGGGCAATGGGTTGCCATTTGGCATCGTTCGCCGGCTTTCTTATTCCTTTCGGTAATATTTTAGGCCCGCTTGTAGTGTGGCTCGTGAAAAAAGAAAAGTGTCACAGGGTAGCCGACCAAGGTAAGGAAGTGCTTAACTTTCAGATCACGGTGACGTTTATGGCACTCGTAGCGTCACTGTTGACCATTATATTTCTCGGCGTCTTGCTGCTAGTTGCATTGGTAATATATTGGGTTGTCTTTACTATCATTGGGACGATCCGCGCTAATGGTGGTGAGTTTTACCGATACCCATTTACGTTGCGCCTCATAAAATAAACTCGGCATAAATTTTCGATGATCCGAATGAGCTTTAAAGGTTTCGGCGCCGCCGTAGCGTTCTTGTGTTCGGAGAAAGTAAAATTTATTACCGGCACTGGTCTACTAGTTGATGGCGGGCAGGCGACTGGCTTATTAGACTGATCTGTTCTATCAAGGTCTAAGTGGGCTCAAAACGGATGTGTCTTTTGCCTTACTTATCTAACCTACGAGTGACTGAACCTCAGGTCATTGCTTCTATCGCTCGCGCCAAGCCAGGATCAATCCGAGAAGTTAGCCCATTAAACGTTTGTTCGCGCACTCAAACCGTAGGCTTTTAAAGTTAAGTATTCAAATTTAGTACGCGCTCTAACGACAGTTGGCTATTATACGGATGTACAATAAATTAGATCGCAATCTCTAATGTCATGGGAATAAATTTATGAAACTCGAAGGCATTCGTGTGCTTGACCTATCTCGTTTTTTACCGGGCCCTTATATCGGCCTAATGATGGCAGACCATGGTGCGGAAGTGATTAAGGTTGAAAGTTTCGAAGGCGAAACGACTCGGAAGCTTGGCCCTAAGATCAAGGGCCACACTGCCTACTTCCGAAATACTCAGCGCGGTAAGCTGAGTTTGCGACTCAATCTTAAGACTCCTGATGGCTTGGATATTTTTCGGCGGCTAGCAGACGATGCCGATGTCATTATCGACTCTTTTCGACCTGGGGTAGTTGACCGCCTCGGTATTGGTTACGATGCAATTAGGGAGCGCAACGAGCGTATCGTGTACTGCTCGCTCTCGGCTTTTGGTCAGGATGGGACGCAGGCGCAACGTCCGTCACACGACGTTGGCGCGCAAGCCATCACAGGCACTCTGAGTTTGATGCAAAGTGACGGCCGTGAACCTTGTCTGCCGTCAGCACCGGCCGCCGATATAGCGCTGGGTTCACTGGCGTTGGCAGGAATTATTATGGCGTTGTATCGACGGGAACATACTGGCGTTGGCGATTTTCTTGATATGGCGATGACCGATTGCTTGATGTCATGGAATCCGCACATTATCAGTGATGTCCTTGCAAAGGATCGTCCGCCAGATTTGAAAAATGAGCGATTATTCGGTGGCGCCGCGTTTTACAATGTTTATCGTACCAAAGACGGTCGGCATCTCGTGCTATCAGGCGCGGAAATGAACTTTGTCGAGAATCTACTTACAGCGCTCGGCCGGCCGGATCTTATAGAGCTCTGCAAAAAACCTTGGGGCGTCGCGCAAGAACCGGTGAAACTATTTTTGACCGAAACATTCGCGAACCGCACCCTAGCCGAGTGGGATGTGTTTATGGCGAAAATTTCTGTCTGTTACGCTCCCGTACTGGATCTTCACGAGGGGTGGAATCAACCCTTTATGCGCGAACGGGGGATGATCGCTCCCGGCTCCGATGGGGTAGAGCGTCTCGGTACACCTGTTAAGTACACGATCGAACCTGGTCAACCGTCCGACAAGTTATCCGATCTCGGTGGGGATACCGACGCGATACTTGAACGATTGGGCTACAATGCGGAAGAGCGACAGCGATTGAAAGACGACGGCGCCTGCTAGCATTAAATTAGACATCAATGACTCGAGAGCATACCTTCACCGCTAAACGTTACGTTGTTGACAATTTCAATGCGGCGCAAGAGTGGTTTCACTCGCGGAAATTGAGCGATGGTTTGCCTATTGTCCCGCCGACCCCGGAACTTGTTGCTGCGTGCTTGGATTTGGCTCTACTCCCGCCCGGACATATAATTGGAATTGAAACTGTGCGGAAACGCGCTATTACGGCAGAGAAAGTCGCAATCAATAGCGTGATGGCTGGTTGCTTACCTATGCATTTTCCCGTCGTGGTTGCCGCCCTCACTGCAATGCTACAAGACTCCTTCGTTCTTCATGGCGCGACCGCGAGCACTGGTGGATGCGCGATTTTGATTGTTATCAACGGACCGGTACGTCGCGAGCAAGTTATGAACTCTACGTTCAGTGCTTTGGGGACCACCGATCGCGCAACGACTGCGATCGGACGCGCGGTTCGTTTAGTGCTACACAACCTTCTTGACGTTCGTCCGGGAGAAGTTGATCGCTCAACCTTAGGACATCCAGGAAAGATTAGTTATTGTCTAAGCGAAGACGAAGAGAATACGCCCTGGCTGCCATTGGCCGAAGAGCGCGGAGTACCAACGCATGCCTCGGCGGTAACTGTGATGGCGGCTGGCGCGCCGCGACAGATTTTGAACGAATGGACTACTAGCCCTGAAGAATTACTCGATACGTATGTCGCGGAAATAAAGGCGTGCATGAGACATTATTCGATCTGGTCGGGTAACTACGCAATTGTTGTACCGCCACAGTTGCGCGCGCATTTCGACGCTGCGGGTTGGTCGAAAGCAAACATACGTGAGTATGTGTTCGCTAATGCTCGCATCTATCGTCGCGAATGGGAGGATTGTGGTAAAGGGGCCGTTGTAACTGATAATGGGGATCGAGAGCACCGAGCACTTGTATCGCCAGACCACCTCTTAGTGATCGCGGCTGGGGGTCCCGCCGGTGGTTTCGGCGCCGTTATTCCACCATGGTTTGGCAAAACGAGTCAGGCGGTTACAATGGCTATTAACGCATGCGTTGATTGTGAAATCTGATTTTATGAGCGAATCGAATGGCCATCGAATTCCTTGATCCGACTCACGAGAATGTCTTTGGGAAGTTCACCAGAGCACCGCGATTAGACACACTTGAGGGCGCAATAATTGCCATCATTTCTAATGGTAAGAAGGGAACGATCCCATTTTTTGACGCTTATGAGCATGTTATGCGAAAAACCTACAGGGTTGCCGAGGTCGTGCGAGTCACGAAGTCTAATATTAGTACACCGGTGGATACTAAGTTGCTCGGTGATGCTGAACGTTGGAACGTGTTAATTGCAGGAGTCGGTGACTGAGGTAGTTGTTCGTCGTGCAGTTTACACGACGCAATTATTGGTGAGCGCTTGACCTTGCCGTCTGTCGCAATTATGACTTCGGAGTTTGTTAGTGCCGCGGACTTGATGGCGCGCGTTCTGGGTGCAAACGATTATCGATTTGTCATCACACCGCACCCAATTTCAAGTGCCACCGAATCGCAACTTGCTAAGTATGCGAAACGCGCGGCACGAGATTCGGTTGGTATCTTACTAAAGGCGTAAATGTTCGGCGCTCGCGACCTTTCTAAATTAACTGGTCGCTAAGAATATTTAGCTCACTTTTTTTATCTCTACTTGTGCATCGAAGGCGTTACTACCGATATTTCGGCGGCTTGTGCCATCCGGTGTCAAAGCGTTTGCAGACTGGCCGTTGGAACTCGTTTCGGGCCACCAATTGAACGGTAGGTAGACAACGCCGGCCGAGGTGACATCGGATACGTTGGCGCGGACTTCTACCTCGCCATAGCATAAGTGTGTACA
>DPMX01000234.1:0-2024 GCA_003540955.1 Gammaproteobacteria bacterium | reverse complement strand
ACCATAGCATAAGTGTGTACATGTGCCCAGTACGCCGCATGCACACAAATTGATTGTTCGAGCCGCGCTGCCTCCATTTTGTTCCAAAAGCGATTATCCATGCCAAAAAAGCCGATCATTCCCATCGTGCCAGAGTAGCTAAATGGTTGGATCGCTTCAGAGCCGTATGTCTTTATGATGTGCTTAAAGTTGGGTGTGATCGTTTCGAGCGCGTCGCCCCATGATATCCGTTCAAATTTTGCGCCAGGACCTTTCGGGCCGATTCGCTTGTGTGGGTAAAGAACGCGGCTATCGTTGTAAACATAATCAAGGTAATGGTTAACCTTGTTGCACAGGTAACCGCGAGTCAAGGGATGCGTCGGATCGCCTTGCACCTTTACCGCGCGGCCTGATCTGTCATCTCGGGTGACTAACATAGAACATGAGTCCGGACAGTCATGAGGGCACACAACGTGATGTAGAGAATGACCGTTCGGGACATTTAATTTTGTGCTGGTAGTCATAAGTAAGGACTCGGTTTCACGAAGATAGGCTAAACACCCAGTATAGCGCCGTTTTGGTGGGGATAAATCGAGTCCGTAGGGTGCAGCGCAACATTAAACTCTAGATGTACGGATGGTATTGCTCACGCCTTTAACTATTTGTAGGTGAGACGTGGCAAACTTGTGCGATGCAAATTTCAACGATACGTAAACGTTTGTCTCACGTAATTGTGTGCTTTTTGATCGGACCGTTACTTGTGGTTGCTTGCGGCAAAATTAACCTTAGTCGTGATTGGCGTAACGCCGATCGTTCGTCACAAAACATAGCGCCAACCGCCGACACGGAGCCGAAAGCGGTTGTGCAGGTATATGCTGCCCGTGCGTTTAGTTGGAGGGGGATCTTTGCGGTACATACCTGGATCGCCATGAAACCCTCCGGAGCAGCGCGATACACGGTTCACCAAGTCGTCGGTTGGCGAGAATGGCGGCAACAGCGTGTTGTCGTATCGTCTGAGGACGAACCAGACAGATCTTGGTACGGAAACCCACCAGAGTTGCTCGCTGATATTCGAGGTGCGCGAGCGGCGCAGTTGATCCCGAAGATAGTCAGAGCGACTACAACTTACCCTTATCAATACTCATACACACTATGGCCCGGGCCGAATAGTAATACGTTCATCGCTCATGTCGCACGTGAAGTGCCAGAATTAAAGTTGGAGTTACCGACCACTGCGATCGGAAAAGACTACCTTAGCAACGGATCTTTTGTAGGTCGGGCACCGAGTGGGACGGGTTGGCAATTGTCGCTTTTCGGGGTTGCCGGGATCACGTTGGCTCGCGAGGAGGGACTGGAGTTGAACCTTATGAGTGCAAACTTCGGTATAGACCCGCTGGATTTCGCGATCAAACTACCCGGTATTGGACGCTTGGGGTTTTAATGTGCACATCGTGATAGGCGTAGGCGTTTGAAATACTGAACAAGGAGTTATTTGGTATTGGTCGTGTGGCTGGGTAATCAAGTTTATGTAGGAGAAAATCATGGGAGAAAAATTAGCACCAATTGCGACAAAGATTGTATACGAGGATGACTATGTGCGAGTTTGGAATCAGATCGTTCCCGTTGGTGGGACGATAGAAAAGCACGAGCACACCTACGATTATTTTCTCGTCAACCTTACCGGTACAGGTCCGATCCATCTTAGTTGAACTCAAAAAGCCCACGTAATTATCCCTTTTCGATATGGCATCTCAAAAGCGTCTTTTGTTTAACGCGTTCTCGATGAACTGTGTTTCTCACATCCATCATGGTTTGTGGGGACGCTCCGATACACGCCAGCTCGACTACACTTCTTTAACCGTCTGGGTAGATCTCGCTAAGGCTTTAGAGGAAGCCAAATTCGATTCCTTATTCTTAGCCGATGTGATGGGAGTTTACGACGTCTACAAGGGAGGGCCGGAAACCTCTATTAGCGAGGCGATGCAGATTCCGGTCAATGATCCGAGTCTTCTCATACCGACGATGGCACACGCTACTGAGCATCT
>DPMX01000372.1:9484-16005 GCA_003540955.1 Gammaproteobacteria bacterium | reverse complement strand
TTTCAGGTTCGGCGCGGATGACCGGTTTCGGGGTAGATAGTTATGCGTATTGCATGTTGGCGGCGGGATATATCGACGTCGTTGCGGAGGCGGGACTCGGTTTCTACGACTTGGCGGCACTGGTCCCCATCGTCGAGATGGCTGGGGGCGTGATTACTGACTGGACCGGATTGCCAATCCGCGAGGGCGGCACGGTGGTTGCCGCGGCTAATGCTAAATTGCATGCGGCTGCGCTCTCTACACTTAATTCGTGATCGGAGTTTACATGGACATTCAAAGATTTGATTTTGCGGGGCGAAGGCAGTGACTCGGTCGCGGCCTACCAACGCAGTTAGTAAGGGCCGTGTTAATTTCGGTAGTTTTTGTGGTTGGTGTTAGTGAAGAGAGCCAAATTGAAGAATAACCTATGAGGCTCGCTGGGCGAAAAGCAGTGGTCACCGGTGCTAGTGGCGGTATCGGGCAGGCGATTGCAGCAGCCTTCGTGCGTGAGGGTGCTAAAGTTGTCGCACATTATTACAGGAACGAATCGACCGCAGCTCAATTCGTGGCGAAAACCATTGCCGACGGAGGAAAAGCGTGGGCCGTGGGTGCGGACGTCGCAGATATGCGGGATGTGGAACAGCTGGTCGGTGAAGCGCAATCCTTGCTTGGGGGTATCGACATTTGGGCGAATATCGCTGGAGCGGATATCTTGACCGGTGCTGGTGCCACGCTATCCGACGCAGATAAACTTGCGCGGCTAATAGATGTCGATTTGCGCGGCACCATCCAATGCTGCCGGGCCGCAAGTTCTGTAATTTCTAGCGGAGGAGCAATCATCAATCTATCCTGGGATCTTGCTTTGATCGGAATGAAAGGCCGAAATCCAGAGATGTTTTCGGCGACTAAAGCGGGAGTAACAGGCTATACCCGATCATTGGCAAGGTCATTAGCGCCGGCTATTCGGGTCAATGAGATTGCGCCTGGATGGATTGAGACAACGTTTGTGGAAACCGAAATGGAGGATGCGTATCGCGCTAGAGTGATTGAACAGACCCCACTGGGTCGATTAGGTCGCCCAGAAGATGTCGCTCATGCCGCGGTATATCTTGCTAGTGATGAGTCTTCTTTCGTTACGGGTCAAACATTGAAGGTGAATGGCGGGTTTTCGAGCTAACGGGCAAGTCGTATCCCACCAAATTGCCACCGATTCGCCGGATAAAAGAAATTCCGGTAAGTCTTTCGAATGTGATCGGCAGGCGTTACACAACATCCTCCCCGCAAGACTATTTGGCCACTCATAAATTTACCGTTGTATTCACCAATAGCACCCATAGGCGCTTGGTACCCTGGGTAGGGAGTATATGGGCTCATTGTCCATTCCCACACATCACCAAACAATTGTGAGAGTTGTAAATTTTTATCGTCGATCGGTTGCGGTTGCAGATAAAGGTTTTCAACAAAGTTTCCAGTCATTGAAGAGTTGCCCGCAGCAGATTCCCATTCGGCTTCGGTCGGGAGACGTGCGTTTGCCCACCGAGCATAGGCATCCGCCTCGTAATAGCTGACGTGTACCACAGGTGCGTGCAAGACTAATTCGTGCAGACCCGTCAAGGTGAATTCGAACCACTTATTCTCGATTTTGCGCCAATACATTGGTGCCTCCCACGAAAATTTGCGGATCGTAGCCCAGCCGTCCGCGAGCCACAGTAGTGGGTTGTTATATGCCCCATCTTGTATGAATTCGAGAAACTCAAGGTTCGTGATGGGCCGTGAGGCAAGCGCATACTCTTGCAGTATCTGAGGGTGCCGGGGTCGCTCATTGTCAAAAGAAAAGGCTCCCCTATCTGCTCCGACCTGAACGTTTCCCCCTGGGAAATCGTAAAATGTTAAGGTTTTTGCGGCCTGGTTTGATCTCGCGATAGGTGCCACATACTCTGGGCTAAGCGGGTTACACGAAAACAAATGCTTGATGTCCATGAGTAGAAGCTCTTGGTGCTGTTGCTCGTGGTGCAAGCCGATCTCAATGGTGTCCCATAGCTCTCGGTCTGGCTTTTGGTCGAAAAAGAGAGACATATGATAATCAACATGATCACGGTAGGAGTAGATTTCCTCAAGACTTGGTCGAGTCAGAAGTCCTCGGTGAGGTCGTGAGTATTGCTCCCCAATGGAATTGTAGTAAGAGTTAAACAGAACGCGGTAGTTCGGATCAAAAGGTGAGTAATTCGAATTGTGTACCTCGAGTACAAAAGTTTCAAAAAACCAACTTGTATGTGCAAGGTGCCACTTCGAGGGGCTAGCATCATCCATGGATTGGACACAGGAATCTTCTGCCGATAGTCGACGTGCGAGCGCTATTGATTGGGCACGTATAGCTTCGTAGCGGGTGGCTACGAGGTCAACATCGTTTACAGGGGTGGCAATGACAGTGCTCAATTTGTCCGGATCCTGATTGTTCCTAGGACAATGCTATGTTGGTCCGTGATTCAATTCAAATTCAAACTTTGACTCACCCAAAAATAACTTGCGAGGGCCAAATCGACGCTCGATAAGAGTCAACCGCCCGGCGTGGCTCACTAAAATGACTGTCGAGCAGCGAGTCCCGTAACTGTCGCCGGCAATGAAAATCGGCGTTAAATCATGTAGATCTTTATCGGCACGTTCGTTATCCGGTGACCCTGTTTCCGCTTCGGTACGGTCATTCGCTAAAGATGAGAACAGTGCGTCAACGAGCGCAGCTCCCGTCAAAGTGTTTACTGTTTTGAAGTCGGCTTTAATCCGAGTAACTTTTGGCCAGGGGGTGTCAAGTAAATGGTTGCTCAACCCATAGACCCCAGGAGGGAGTTTTTGCGAGCATTTAAGCTGATTTGAATACCACATTAGTGAATTGCCATTCCACGCCAAGGCATTAAACCCCGCGTAACAGTGCGCTCGTTTGGCAAGCTCGCTGAAAAAGATTGATGGCGACGCTTTCCCACTGAGAAAGTCTCTGACTATAAGTCCGCGTGATCGTGGTGCATCGACACCTGCGGGCTTAGGTATGTTCGTAATCGCCGAAAATGCGCCGAATCGATTAACACCGAGCCAAGTTCCACCACATTCTAAGTCACGGCCACCTAGTATCCCTGATTGATCGTCCCAATTCGCTGCTGCTGACGGTCGCGTATAAAACTCATCGCGATTTGCCGCAATTATTAGGCAGTAGTCACTATGCTGCGCGTGTGCAGTTAATAAAATGCACATAGGGTTAGGCGATAGGGGCCACGGCTTTCCCGATATCAGTATCTACGTCGTCTGTTTTCATTACGTGCAGTCGATTACATCCTCAAAAATGGATTAATGAATGGACGTTCTGCGGCGGTAGTTGTTTCCTGCCATTTAAAAAGTCTAATTCTATGACAAACGCACAACCGGCGATCTCGGCGTTGCTTTTTCCTACTAGCTCGTAACTAGCGGCAGCCGTCCCACCGGTGGCTAGTACGTCATCCACCAATAACACTCGATCCTTTACAGTGACCGCATCGGTGTGCATTTCGAGCATTGTTTTCCCATACTCAAGTTCGTAGGCCACACTATGGGTATCTGACGGTAATTTGCCAGGCTTACGCAAAGGTACAAATCCGACGCCCAGCTCTTGAGCCACGAGGGCACCGAAAATAAAGCCGCGAGCCTCCATTCCCGCGACCGCAGTGATCTTAGATTGTTGAAAGGGTTCGGCCAGTTTTCTTGTGATCCGACGCAGAGAGTTGGCGTCTCTGATTACGGGGGTCAAATCTTTAAATACTATCCCGGGAGCTGGGAAGTCCGGTATGTCTCTAATTTGCGTTTTGATTTGTTGCATTACAGTTCTCAGGGGTATTCTAAATGCTGGATTTTAGGGTAACTGTCTTACATTCAGGATATTGACTTATCTATCAGAATAACGCGATTAAAGACACAACATCCAGGCGCTAGGGGTTGGTGGTTCTCAGTACTCCCTGGTAAATACCACGGTGTTAGCGATATGGCATGGCCACTTACTAATATACTCTGCCGCGGTTGTACAACGTAGCAAGCTTTACCAACCACATGGGTGTATGTTCGCGTCGCCATGCTCCAGCTGTATATTTGTTCGCCTCCGCAAGTGTCGGGTAGATGTGCGTGGTGCTCAGTATTTTTCTTAATCCAAGATCATGTTTCATTGCGAGTACAAATTCGGCAATTAAGTCGCCGGCATGCTCGCTGATGATAGTGACCCCAAGGATCTTGTCCTTCCCAGGCACGGTGAGTACGCGCACAATGCCTACGGCAACTTCGTCCGTTAGTGCTCGGTCTAGCTCTCCCAGATCGAAGGTTGTGAGCTCGTAGGCTACACCCTGATCGCGCGCGTCTGCCTCATTTAAACCCACTCTTGCGACTTCAGGGTCGGTGAAGGTACACCAAGGGATATGGCGATAGTCGACTGCGAAGCGCTTCAATCCTCCGAACAGGCTGTTAAGCGTGGCGTACCATGCCTGATGGGACGCGGTATGTGTGTATTGATATGGGCCCGCCACATCGCCGCAGGCGTATATGTTCGGTATTTCGGTCGCGAGATAGCAGTCGGTAGCGATCGTGCCATCCTCGTTTAGTGACAACCCAAGTTCTTTGAGTCCATAGCCTTCAATATTGGCACGCCGCCCGGTCGCGATGATGACCTCGTCGAAATGAATCTCAAATTTATTTTGTTTATCATCGAGGGACTCACAGACGACGGTCTTGTCTACTCTATTGTTACGAAACTCGGTCGCGCGGTAGCCTAGCTTAACGTCAACTCCGTCACTCAAAAGTGCTGACAATACAGCTGACGACACGACATTGTCCTCGCGGGTCAGTAAGCGTGGATCCATTTCTATTTGAGTAACGATACTACCAAGACGTGCGAAGGCTTGGCTGATTTCGCAACCGATTGGCCCACCACCCAATACGAGTAGTCTTGTTGGTAGTTGGCGCAGCTCCCACAAATTATCAGAAGTGAAGAAAGTGATTTTGTTGAGACCAGGAATGGGTGGCACGAAGGGGCTCGCGCCTGCAGCAATAATAATGCTTCGTGTCGTCAATTCGAGTTCACCAATCTGAACGCGATATGGACTGAGAATTCTTGCTTCACCTTTGATACATTCGACGCCTAATTGTGAGTAGCGTTCTACCGAGTCTTGTGGGGCGATCCTCGTAACTATGCGTTGGACTCGTTTCATGACATCAAGAAATTCGAATTGTACGTCAGCCTCTGCGATCCCGTATCGCTGGCTGTTCCGTGTCTGCTGCACGAACTTAGCGCTGCGGAGCAAAGCCTTAGATGGAACGCAGCCAGTATTGAGGCAATCGCCGCCCATTAGATGTTTCTCAATAAGAGTAACTTTGGCATTTGTTGCGCTGGCCAGATATGAGCAGACTAAGCCGGCTGCACCCCCACCGATCACGATTAAATTTCGATCGAAACCGGTTGGTTTTTCGAAGCGCCACAACTTTCGTTTCCGATTAACATGGACGGCGGTTTTTTTCGCAACGAACGGAAATAATCCAAGCGCAATGAATGAAACAATCAGTATCGGGGATAATATGGCAGCGGTTGTTTCAATTTTTGCGATTTGGGTGCCGGCGTTGACGAAGACAAGTGTTGCGGGGAACATGCCCAATTGGCTGACCACCAGGAATGTCAGTGTTTTTAAAGACGTTAGACCCATGACCAGGTTGATCACGAAAAACGGGAATATTGGAAACAGCCTAAGCATAAAAAGATATAATGGCCCGTCCTCATTGACCCCTTTATTGATTATCGCTAATCGGGCTCGAAATCGTTGGCTTACGATGTCCTGGAATAGATATCGGGATGTTAAAAATGCGAAGGTGGCCCCGATTGTGCTTGCAAGTGAAACTAAAATAGTGCCCCAAAATAAACCGAAGATAGCTCCGCCGCCGATTGTCAGAATTGCAGCGCCAGGCAATGACAATGTTGCAACCGCGATGTATATAAAAAAATAGATTGCGGCGCAACGTAACGGCCTGGCAGCGACATGCCCCGCTAGCTCTGATTGTTTTCCTTTGAGGTAGTCGAGTTCGAGGTATGCTGCTAAATCTAAATGGAAAAACGCTGCTATAACAATCGCAGCGATAGCGACGAGCGCGATCCGATAGGAAGTCATTATTAACTTAGGCCCGGTATTTGCTAACAGCAGTTAGCGACCTCTATATCTGGGTCTACGTGGAGTGTGAACGGCAGGTTTGTGCCGCACCCATCGAAGATGCCGTGGTGTCTATCCCAGTTGCCGACAAACTCGAAATGCTTAGAAAACCTTGTATCATGTAGCATACGCCAAGTATTTCCACACACCGGAAATGTTCGCCCGTGGTCGATTATATGGTGCTTGTCTAGTATAAATCGATGACGGTTATGTTCGATCGTCCCGCGGTAGATTACAGCTTGTCCATAATCCTCGCATGCAGGCTCGAGTAGGGGCAGCTTAAACAATCGGTAGGTCCCAGAATAGAACTGGATGTTTCCAAGGCGCTTGGCAAGGGCC
>DPMX01000372.1:0-9177 GCA_003540955.1 Gammaproteobacteria bacterium | reverse complement strand
GCAAGGGCCGGATCGCGTATCGCGATCCGGCTGTCCTCGACCAAACGCGGATCGAGAAACCCAGCTTGTTTGGCGAGTGTCTGAAAATCATTCCAGTACAGTGCGCCCCCGAGACATTCTGCATAAAGTACTGAGTCGAGCCTCAGTTCCTCCGGGATTCGTCGGTCGGCGTAGACATCGGCAAAATAGAGTTCCCCCCCTTCCTTCAGCAGGGAGTAGGCGTGGCGTAGCACCGCAAGCTTGTCGACGGCGAGGTTAATCACGCAATTAGACACGATAACGTCGAAACTTGCAGGTTGTAGATCCAATGCGTCCAATTCTTCTAAATACCCTTTATAGAAGTCGAAATTTGGTTTGTCGAAACCAAATTTGTCTGTGTGGAAATTCATATGTCGCCGTGCGACGTCTAACTGATGGTCAGTCATGTCGACGCCAATAACTGATCCAGCTGGACCGACCAGCTGTGACAACACATAACAATCACGGCCGGTACCGCATCCAAGATCTAGTATTCGAGTGCCTTTTAACTCTGAAGGGTAGACGAGTCCGCACCCATAATAGGTCGAGGTGACGTCGGGATGAATATTTCGTAAAAGTTCCTTGAGATGCGCCGGCGGAGCGCTGGCCGTTGTACACGCATTAGTTTTCAAGTCGCTGGACGTCTCCAGTATTGAGCCATAGTAGGTTTCCACGTCCTCGCGCATTTTCATCCTCCTGTTTGCAATGAAAGTCGGCACAATGCCACCGGGTGGAATCGAGTCGGGTCTAATTTACCGCAGTGCATACTTCTAGCGCCACGATCAGGTGATTCTTAGTTTTCTCGCTAGTTCGCTCAACCGTGGATAATCCACCTTACCACTGCCTAGCAAGGGGATTGTCGCTCGGTAAATCACCTGCTTGGGGATACATAGTTTAGGGATGCCGAGCTCTTTTGCAGCAGTAACGAGATCACGGTGGTCGCATCTATTGAATTCGCTGAACAGTATTATTTGTTCACCTTTTCGTATGTCCGGCAGTGTGACCGCTGCATGGGTATGTTCTGGCCATGCGAGGTTGGCTATATCTTCAGATTGTGCTAGCGGGACCATTTCCCCACCGATCTTAGCGAAGCGTTTTTGGCGACCGATAATTGTGACGAACTCGTCGTCATCGATGATTACGATATCGCCCGTGTCGTACCAACCTTGACCGCATCTGGTGGACGGGGGAAAGTAATCGCCGCCGCCGTCATGCAATAGGTAACCTCGCATGATGTTTGGTCCTCGGACGATGAGACGGCCGCCGGTGGGAATTCCTTCAACCGGCTCCAAATAGTATTCCATTTTAGCTAGCAACTGGCCAACTGAATTTGGTTTGTTACCCATTGGAGTATTGACTGCGATTACAGGACTCGCTTCGGTCGCGCCGTAACCTTCATAGACTCGAATACCGCACTTATCGGCCCATAAACGACGTGTGTCGGCGGTTAATTTCTCCGCGCCGGCGATAACGAACCGCATTTTATGGAAGTCATAAGGGTGACAGTGCTTTGCGTACCCCGCAAGAAATGTGTTAGTGCCGAAAAGACATGTAGCACCTAGCTGATAACTCAATTCTGGAATAAAGCGGTAATGCAGGGGAGATGGATAACAATATATTTTCGCACCATCAAGCAGCGGTGCTAAGACGCCGCCTAAGAGGCCGAATGCATGAAACATCGGTAGAACATTCAGCACAACGTCATCATGAGTAAGTGCCAGCAAGGTCTGAACCTGTGCTCGGTTAGCGATTAGATTTGAGTGAGTCAGGACTACACCTTTGGGACTCCCTTCCGAACCGGATGTAAACAAGATAACACTGTCATCTTGAGGATCCCGCGTCCTGTGATGGAGTCGATAAGTGCTATTGGGCAGATAGGCGGCAATTAGTCCACGGAGCTTGTTCATGAACGAAATACATTCTCGTAGGTCTTCGAGGTAGACGACCTTTGTTAAGCCTTTAAGTTCTCTTACGATATCTTCGAGACCAACTTCGGAGACAAATTTTCGGGAAGTATAGACGACCGCTACCTTTGCGGTTTCGACTGCGATTCTTAAACCTCGCTTCCCGGCTGTAAAGTTCAGCATCGCGGCACGTCGGCCGCGCGATTGAGCTGCAGTAAGGACTACTATTGAAGCCGCAGTGCTCGGAAGCATTATGCCAACGCAGTCCTTCGGTTTCGTATCCGCAGCGATAAATTGGCCTACGATATCGGCGCGTAACAGCAGCTGTCGATAGCTAAGCTTCGCTTTAGTTGAGTCTTCTATTATTAGGCGATTTGGTCCATGACGCTGCATGGCATCGATGATCGCTTGGAATAAAGTGACAGGTTCATACGCACATTCGTAGGCGACTTCACGCATAATATGTAACAAGGCTGTGGTAGCTTTTGTCCGTCGCTCGTGTCCCTGTAAATTCCTGCTAAGGAGCAATTTTCTCGGCGCAAGGCATGTGATTTTCACCCTTGGAAACGACTGTATGCGGATCAGATGTTTGAGCATTGAGAATCGTGAATATTGTAAGCCTTCAATTCCAATTGGTAGCACGTTGGCATCTGTATTGTCCGCCAGCATCGCCGAACCTTCGTAGATTTTCATTAGTGAGCCGGTCCCGGTGATGCGCCCCTCCGGGAAGGCAACCATTTTGTCGCCGCGCTTTATTGCTTTGGCCATTCCTTTGAGTGCATATGGATTCAGAGGATCCATTACTATCCAGTCTATAAACGGCAAAAAGGGTCGGACCCAAAAATAAGAAACCGTTGATGGAGCGAGCGCGAAGACTAGTGGTTGCGGTAAAAAAAGATATAGGATTAGTGCATCGAAATGAGACACGTGATTAGCCACAATAAGTGTACGACCGCGGGCTGATTTAATGTTGTCGGCCCCAATAACACGCACACGAAAAAGTCTCCCTACAAGCATACGGGCTACCCATCGGAATGATGTCTTTAATGGTCTCAATATTACTTTGACTCTTGGTTAACAACCCATGGTTTGTTACAGCTAGTCGTTCTCAATGTTACTTGGATGCGATACGATCAACGTTTCGCCCGGTTGTAGCACTTGATGCTTCGATATTTTATTCCACGCCTGTAACTGCTCTATGGTTACGCCAAATTCTCGCGCAATTCGCCATAATGAGTCACCATGCATAACTGAATAGTGCGTAGTGCTTCTTTGGCTGTGGATGTGTAGTACTTGCCCTGGGTGAAGCGTTGATGAGACCGCTATGTGGTTAAGTTTTGCAATCGCAGTTGAGTTGGCACCATATCTTCGTCCGATGGTCCACAGCGAATCACCTCTTTTCACCACGTGTTTAGTTTCTTTGAATTCGCTGCCTGGGTATATCGGCGAGTGGTGATTTTGACGCGGAATCGGAATGAGGAGTTCTCTTCCGATCTTGATCAGGTCGCCGTGTAGTCTGTTGATAGCTTTAAGCTCGGAGATTGCGACAGCATAGTGGACTGAAATTTCCGATAGGGTATCGCCAGATTCAACAAGATGAACTTTTGTTGGTACTCGTTGGCTAGCAGGGATTTTGTCGAGGGTATTTACTACTCGTCGTTCTAGATGTATGGGGACGAGAATTTCATACGGACCTTGAGGATCGGTATAGTTCCGATTAAACGCGGGATTAAGTTCTGCGAATGCAGCTTCAGACCAACCTGCGACGTTATATAGATGATCTAGTGCAATCGGCCCTGCCAAGTCGAGTCGAGTGAAAACGCGTTCGTTCGGGATCGGAGGCAAGTTGATTTGGTTCCGGATCGGATCGCGAACTATTTCAATTGCAGCTAGCAGCCGAGGTACATAGTGGCGCGTTTCTTTCGGGAGGTCAGCCCGGATAGCCCAAAAGTTGGTGGCTGAATTTTCATTCAGCATTTTACGGAGCTTGGTTGGTCCGCAATTGTATGCGGCGACGGCTAATAGCCAGTCTCCATTAAAGCGATGGATGAGCTGGTCGAGATAGTCTAGGGCGGCTTGTGTTGAAGCGACGACATCTCGTCTGCCATCATACCAGCGTGTCTGTCTTAGTCCGAACTTGCGGCCCGTTTCAGGCATGAACTGCCAGAGTCCCGCGGCCCCACGGTGCGATTGGGCCTTACCCCGATATCCGCTCTCGATCATTGGCAATAGTGCAAGTTCTGCTGGGAGCTTTCGCTGCCGAAGCTGGTCCGCTATGAACCACAGATAAGGAGTCGCTCGCTCGGCCGCGCGTTCTAAATTTCTTGGATGTCGCTTAAAGTGTTCAATAGCGTTGCGGGTTGCCAGATCGGGCGGGTAGTTCCAGCTAAACTCACTTGTAAGCTGTTGCCACAGATTGGCGTGCGGTTGGTTGCTTTCGGGTCTGCTATCGGGGTTTGACCTAAATGTTGCCAATTGCGTTACTTCGGTGTCCGCGTGTGCTTTTTCCCCGATTGGTGACTCGTCGGTGTTCGGGGTTTCCAGCACGGATACTATCGCACAACCGTTCAGCCAAACTAAGAATATCCCATATCGAAAAATGTTCCCGGCTGACATGGGGTGTATGTTAACCATCGATGGAAACTCCATCAATGCAAGGGCATTCGGATTTTAATTGCCAATTGTGTAAGGGGCCACATTTGCTCGTTAGCAAGATAAAATATCGCGGGTGTCCAGCGAAGAAATCGATGTGCGATAATTCGGGCCACCCGAGATCAATAGACTTTGGCGGGATCATATGAAATTTGGCGAGCATTATCATTCGGTCGACACTAAAAGCACCGGTATACAATTAAACCAGTGGTTTAACATCGACGCCGGTGTCAATATTCGAGAAGCCGAGTTGAAAATTCTTGGGGCTATCCTGCCAAATCTATTTGGGTACCACATTGTGCAATTGGGTACCCAGGTGTCTGAGGAATTTCTTAAAACAACCCGCATATCGCATAAAGTGTTGGTCGGTAGCTCAAAGGAATTAGAAGAACACTGTAATGTTATTAGCAGCTGTGAAGCGATTCCGTTGGAATCGAATACTATCGATGTGTTGGTTGTGCCGCATATATTAGAATTCGCCCGCGAACCACATGCTGTGCTGCGAGAAGCTGAACGCGTACTAATCGGCGAGGGTCACCTTGTCCTTATCGGCTTTAATCCGTGGAGCTTATGTGGTCTGTGGCGAATACTAGCGGGATGGCGGGGTCGGCCACCGTGGAACGGTCAGTTTTTGTCGGCTGCACGGATTGCAGATTGGTTAAAGTTATTGGGGTTCGAGATCGAGTTCTTAAAAAAAACATCCTTTCGACCGCCATTGAACCGACCATCAATCGCTTCGAAACTCTGGTTTCTGGAGTTGCTTGGAGCTGCTTGCTGGCGGTTTTTCGGGAACATCTATGTAATCGTTGGGAAGAAACAAGTTGCCGCCGTAACGCCACTCAAAGCATCGTGGAGAACCCGTCGACGTATGGTGGCTGGGGAAGTTGCAGATCCTACGACGCATGTCCGTCGTGATGTATCGAACGAAGGCACTTTTACCTTTTGATGCGCGTAAAGGGTGGTTCAATGTCTGAATTCACAATCGAGTCTTTTATTGAGATATTTACAGATGGGGCTTGTCGGGGCAATCCTGGCATAGGGGGATGGGGGGCGCTTTTGTGTTATCGAGACGTTGAAAAAGAGTTAAAAGGCGTAGAAATTGACACGACTAACAACCGAATGGAATTGACTGCCACCATCAAAGCTTTATCTGCGTTAAAAAATCCAAGCCGAGTAAGGTTGTGGACGGATTCTAAATATGTGCAACAAGGTATCACTGAGTGGGTGCCCAACTGGAAAAAACGTAATTGGAGGACGAGTGCTAATAAAGCAGTCAAAAATAAGGATCTGTGGCAACTACTTGATAGCCGCAAAAACCAACATGAAATACAATGGCGGTGGGTGAAGGGGCATGCAGGTAATCGCGGGAACGAAATAGCAGACAGGTTGGCTAACGATGCCATCGATCAATATCTCGAAGGTGCTTCAATCATGAAGCGGAAATAAATGCGACAAATTGTTCTCGATACCGAAACAACAGGCCTCGACCCCGAGGCGGGGCATAGAATAATCGAAATTGGCTGTGTGGAAATCGCCAATCGCCGTATACTGGAGCGGCGCTATCATCAATACATAAATCCGCAACGGGAGATAGACCCGGGAGCATTTGAAGTCCATGGGCTTTCTAGCGAAATGCTTTCTACGAAACCAAAGTTTGCAGAAATAGCTGAAGAATTTCTAGAATTTGTACGTGGAGCGGAGCTCATTATTCATAATGCGCCGTTCGACATTGCATTTCTAGATCATGAGTTCGATCGCCTTGGGGACGCGTGGGGACCGCTAGACGACTACTGCGATTTTATTGATACGCTAGTAATGGCTCGCGATTTACACCCAGGGCAGCGCAATTCGTTAGACGCCTTGTGCCGTCGGTATGCCGTCGATAATACTGGACGCGAAATGCATGGAGCTCTGCTCGATGCCGAATTGCTTGCCGATGTTTATCTGTCCATGACGGGTGGGCAGGTCGATCTCCAGTTGGCAACAGAGTCTTTTGAGGTAAAGCAAGACATCCATGATTATGATGGTAAGACAGACATGCGCGAGGGAATTCCGGTGATCCATCCAAGCGCAGCAGAGCTAGCTGCTCACAACAGCAATCTCCAATCCGTAGATGCGGAAAGTGAGGGTAATTGTTTGTGGTTGAGGCAAATCAATTAAACGTGCCTAATTTATCCTAAGTCGCGCTAGCGGTAAGCTCTTTTAATTGACCCGATCGAAATAACTCCATGACAATATCGCACCCGCCAACAAGTTCGCCGTTAATGAAAACCTGCGGAAAGGTTGGCCATTCTGAGTAGGTAGGGAGGTGTTCTCGTATCTCAGGTTCGGCCAAGACATTAATTGTCGAATAATCGCAGCCACACGCCTTTAATGCCTCCGACGTGCGACTTGAAAACCCACATTGAGGGAACTGCGGGGTACCTTTCATGAACAGAACTATGTGATTGTTTTGAACAATATCTCTGATTCGCTGTCTGGGGTCCATAGTAATTCCTTGGGGATTACGGATTGCTTCTTTTGACGATAATAGCCTAACGGAAATTACCGGTGGGAACAAAGATCTGATACCTCAGGACTTTCTAGTTGAGTTTACAAGGTATTTGGGTCTTCGCCGTTGCAGGAAGAGAGGGGGCACCTATCTAGCGGTGGTGGGAGTTGGATTTGCGACTTGAATCTTCCGCTGCTTCCATTGACAATTAGAGTCTGATTACATCGAATAATAACCGCGGAACATCGCACCTTGAGGGAGGTAGAACTAATGAATCCACTCGATACCGTTACAGGAACCATAGTTACGGGGGTCGTGCTGGCCGTGATCCTGGTCTATGTGGCCAAAGCTATCGCCGGCGTTTAGCTGGCGTCGATGAAGTTTAACGCGTTCAATATTAGAAAGACGGGAGACGGCAAATGGATCTGGCATTAATTGATAGGTGGCTACACATTGTCGCTGGGATCACCTGGATTGGCTTACTTTACTATTTCAATTTTGTGCAGGCTCAAGCTATGGGTGAAGCGGCGGCGGACGAAGGCGGACCTGGTCCAGCGGCGATTGGAAAATATGTCGCGCCGCGAGCACTGTTATGGTTTCGATGGTCAGCGCTGGTGACATGGTTGACTGGTGCTTATTATCTCAGTGTCAAGGGGATTTTCGGTGCTGCGTTTATGCTAGGAATGGGGGCGGAAAGCATAAATATTACCGGTATCGGGCTCGGTGCATGGCTTGGCACATTTATGTTATTCAATGTGTGGGGCGTAATTTGGCCAAACCAGAAAAAGATTCTCGGTATGGTGGAAGCGACGGATCAGGAGAAGGCGCGCGCTCGTCGAGTTGCCTTCTTGGCTTCACGGTCTAACGTTGTGATGTCGATCCCCATGTTGATGTTCATGCAAAGTAGCATGCACGGGTTGCCGATGTAATTTGAGCTAGTTTTTATGGTATACCTTTCGAGCCCGGCCCTGTGGCCGGGCTTCGTGTTTCCGGGATGTCAGAAGAGCGAATGGAACCTGTAACTTCAAACGTACTCATGCCGACTTACGGTCGACATGATGTCACCTTCAAGTATGGCGAAGGGGTATGGTTGTGGGATAACACGGGTAGACGCTACTTCGATGCTCTTTGTGGTATTGCGGTGTGCGGTCTTGGTCATGCGCATCCGAGCGTGACGGAGGCAATATGTCTGCAAGCGGGCGAACTTCTTCACACATCGAATTTGTATCGTATAAGCTTGCAGGAGCAACTGGCTGAACGTCTTACCGAAGTTTCTGGGTTGGACAATGTGTTTTTCGGAAATTCTGGAGCAGAGGCCAATGAAGCGGCATTGAAGATCGCGCGACGATATGGGCACGAGTTAGGGATTGCTTGCCCGATAGTGATCGTGATGGAGGGTAGTTTCCACGGGCGAACCTTGGCGACGCTAAGCGCGACTGGGAACCCTAAGGTTCAAGCCGGGTTTGAGCCCCTAGTGCCGGGGTTTGTACACGTTCCGTTTGGAGAGGTTGAGGCAATACGAACATTAATGGCGGAGCGGAAGGATGTAGCGGCTGTGTTCGTAGAGCCGGTGCAGGGTGAAGGTGGGGTAGTAGTGCCTCCGCCGGGTTATCTCGACGAGTTGAGCAGGTTGTGTAATGCGAATAACGCATTGTTTATGCTGGATGAGGTTCAATCAGGTCTGTGTCGAACCGGAAAATGGTTTGCTTTCCAACATGAGTCACTACAACCGGACGTTATGACCCTGGCGAAATCCTTAGGTAATGGGGTGCCGATAGGCGCTTGTTTAGCTGGAAGGAAGGCAGCATCAGTGTTGCAGCCGGGGACCCATGGTTCGACTTTTGGAGGTAATCCGCTTGCTTGCCGCGCCGCACTGGCGGTTTTATCGGTAATGCAAGACGAACGCTTGGCCGATCGCTGCAGTGTTCTCGGTACGGAAATTGTGTCCGAATTCAAAAGTCGCTTGAGTTTGATAACGGGCGTGGTCGAAGTGCGGGGTAAAGGACTGATGATAGGGATACAACTGGACCGGCCCTGTGGAGCGTTGGTGGCGCACGGGCTAGACGCGGGCATTTTAATCAATGTGGCTGCGGATAATGTCGTAAGGCTTTT
>DPMX01000031.1:17624-18207 GCA_003540955.1 Gammaproteobacteria bacterium | reverse complement strand
GAAGTTCGTTGGCGTACGCTGTGGCGGGCCGTAACGTGACCGATCTCATGTGCCAATACGGCGGCGAGTTGTGCTTCTGAATTGAGGTAAGCTAGCAGGCCGCGAGTAATATAGATGTAACCTCCTGGTAAGGCGAAGGCGTTTATATCCATACTATCGACAATGTAGAAATGGTAAGCTAGGTTGTCACGATGACTTTTCTCAGCGAGCCGCTGCCCAACTTTGGTGACGTAGAGCTGTAATCGCTGGTCCGAGTATATCTGATATTGTTTCAGAATTTCCTTGTTCGCTTGACGACCGACCGCTAGCTCCTGCGTTTCCGACATTAAAACGAATTCTTGTTGTCCTGTAACTGGGTTAGTGGCACAGCCTACGCAAGTCGCCACCAAGGTGAGGAATAAAAGCGTGTGTTGCGGGGATCCTAGGATTGTGACTGAGTGGGTCGTTTAAGGTCGTCGAAAGGGTATGCTAACGTAAGCCTTGGCCTAGTTAGGGTTACCCATATCTTTGGCGGAACTTGTCGATTCGCCCTGCAGTGTCGACTATTTTCTGTTGACCGGTATAGAAAGGATGGCATGCTGAG
>DPMX01000031.1:8462-17323 GCA_003540955.1 Gammaproteobacteria bacterium | reverse complement strand
GTATAGAAAGGATGGCATGCTGAGCATACCTCAAGGTGAAGAGAGTCGTCAGTGAGGGTCGAACGTGTCGTGAAACTATTGCCACAACTGCAAGTAACAGCAAGCTCTTTGTATGTGGGGTGAATGTCCGCTTTCATTAATTTTAGCCGTAAATTAGCTTATAAGATGGCGCGATTCTAGGACTCGACGGTGACAATTTCAAGGATTGAAGGAATCTTTAGATGCGAAAGCCACCATGTCGTCGTCGCCCGAGATAGTCGATGAAGTATGCACCCGCGCCGAACGCAAGTAACAATGCGACGCCGATCGCGATTAGTATGGGCCAGGAATAAGGTTTGATAATTATCACCGGATTCAAAATGGCTGATTTTCGTTCCGGCCGCAACCGTAATTTTTGTTTTTCTTGAAGTGCGACCTCAAGGTTACGTACCAGACTTTTGTTTTCCGCTTCCAGGTCCGCCATCCGAGTGTCGGCGAGCCTCGCCGTGCGCTTAGCAATATCGCTTTCTAGAGCGCCAATCTGTGTTTGCAGTTTTTCAGATTTGAGTTTTTCCGACGATAATTTTCGTTTCAACTCGGTATTTTCTTTGGTGAGTTCGTCGCGCTCGTCTACGGTGGGTAAGTTAGCGTCTTTAGTCGACCCTACGGTTGCGTTGAGCTTTGCATTGAGGGCGGTGTTTTCATCAATCAAACTTTTGACTCTGAGACTAGCCGGGACTTCTTCCATTAGGTAGGCTGCATCTACCCATCCGAGTGTCCCTTCTGGATCTTTTATAAGGGCCAGTTCGCCCTCCCGTTTGATGACTCCCAGTTTGGTTCCGGTTGGTAAGACTTTAATGATGGAGCTACTGAGGTCTTGGTCTTGATGTACCCCAACTAGTAGTTTATCGATTACATAGGCGCTATCGGCGGCCCTTGCCGGAGAAAATGGGACAAGAGATAAGCTTATAAGAATCCATGTGCTGGTCTTCATGTTAGGAAGTTTTAAACGTTATCGGTCAGAGAGTCCAGCTTGGCTAAGTAACGGCTCGATGGATGGTCCGCGACCACGAAAGCGCTCAAATAGAATCATAAGATCCTCACTGCCGCCTAGTTCTAAAAAGCACTCCCGAAACGATTTTCCAGCATCGGGATTAAACACGCCTTCAGTCGCGAAACGCGAAAAGGCATCGGCTGCCAAAACCTCCGCCCACTTGTAGCTATAGTACCCGGCCCCATATCCGCCTGCGAAAATATGTGAAAAGCTGTGTTGGAAACGATTGTACAAAGGGGGCTCGATGACTGCGACCTGTTCCCGGACCTGGTCTAGAATCGCTTGGGTTGAAGGTGAATCTGATTCTTCCGCATGTATGCGAAAGTCGAAAATAGCAAATTCCAACTGACGGGACATTTGTAGGCCCGCTTGAAAGTTTTTTGCGGCGCACATCCGCTCAAAAAGCTCGTCAGGAATTGGTTTGCCCGTTTTGAAATGGCCGCTGATGTCATCTACCACCGAACGTTCCCAAGCCCAGTTTTCTAGGAATTGACTCGGGAGTTCGACTCCATCCCAGGGTACACCATTTATACCCGAGACAGACGCATAATCGACTAAGGTCAAAATGTGGTGCAAGCCGTGCCCAAATTCGTGAAATAAAGTTAAGACTTCATCATGCGTAAGTAGAGCATCATCCTGTTTAACCGGGGGTGCGAAGTTACAGGTTAGGTACGCAACTGGATGCTGCACGATGTCGTTGTGCCTACGCCGTACGATGCATTCGTCCATCCACGCCCCACCACGTTTTTGTTCCCGTGAGTACAAGTCGAGATAAAAAATTCCGCGTAAACTGCCCGCTTCATCATGGACCGCATAGACCAAAACATCTGGGTGCCAGCGATCAATCTCGTAAAGTTCTTCCACTACAATACCAAACAACCGCCTTACCGTTTTAAACAAACCCTTGATGACTCGCTTTGCTGGGAAGTATGGTCGTAATTCCTCGGCTGAGAACGCGTAAGCGTGTTGACGGAGTTTCTCTGTACAATAAGGGATATCCCACGGTTTCACAGGGTCGATAGCCAGGTTCTTGCTAGCGAAGTCGGTTAATTGCCTATAGTCACGCTTCGCAGCTTCAGTGGAGCGTTGCGCAAGATCCTCTAAAAACTCCATTACAGAGGTGACCGAAGGTGCCATTTTGGTCGCCAGCGAGTACTCAGCATAATTAGAAAAACCAAGGAGCCGAGCTAATTTAAGTCGAAGTGCTAAAATCCGATCGATATTTTGTGAGTTGTCAAAAAGATTTGCTTGTGGGCCTCGGTCCGAGGCACGCGTAACGTACGCCTCATACATTTCGCGCCGTAAATGGCGGTTGTCACAGTATGTTATTACTGACTCATAGCACGGGTAATCTAGAGTCAATGTATATCCTGATTCATTACGCTGTTTCGCGTTCCGCTCCGCTAGATCAAGAGAGCGTTGAGGTAGACCAGCTAATTGGCTATCGTCTTTAATATTTTTGACCCAAGCTTGCGTCGCATCGAGGACATTTTCGGAGAATTTTGTCGTTATTTGTGATAGCTCGGTGTTGAAGTCTTGAAAGCGTTTGCGTTTAGATTGGTCCAAACCGATCCCGCCGAGTCGAAAATCGCGCAAAGTGTTGTCAATTACTCTTTTCTGGACCGGTTGAAGTGAATCAAAATCAGGCTTGTCGCGCAGTTGTTCAAAAGCCGCGAATAAGGGGTCGCTTTGCGCGAGTTCTGTATTGTACTCGGTTAGCATTATTATGGCTTCCGTGTGCGCGTCTCGTAATTCCTTGCTGTCTGCTACTCCGTGCAGATGTCTGATAGGAGACCAAAAGCGACTCAACCGGTCGCCTATATTCTCAAACTGTGTAACAAAGTTATCGCAGTTTAGTTCCGCCTCAAGCGCTACTAGAGAATTGATCTCTTTTCGATTCTGCTTAAGTAACGCACGAAGTTCATCAACAATAGTTAATGGGTTTATGGTTGAAAATTTTGGCATGACGCGAATCACGGCGTCGATGTCGCAGGTAGGTATCATCTATTCTGTCCTCGGTCCTACGTATATTCGGTTTCTGAGCCTAACATTGCGCTAGTTCATCAAGGCCAACGCAATGGTTTGGTTTATTAAAATTCCCCGTAGTTGCTTCCAAGAAGCTAAGTTTTTGACGACAAAATTTTCTTATTATTTAATGCGAACTGAGGATTTATCAACTCGGTACGACCAAGCTGCTATAAGCACTTTGGCCGTATTAATTTTAATAATAAACGTAGTGTAAACGCGAATAGTTTCTATAAACTGTACCGCGCGTTGTTCCGTAATGTGGCAAAATGTCGATGACGTAGTACGGCCGTGTGCCGGGAAGCAATGTGTTCAAAAAAACTTAAAGGAATAACTATGCAAGGTGATCCCAAAATTATTGATTATCTCAATAAAATTCTTAAGAACGAGTTAACAGCGGTCAATCAATATTTTTTGCACGCTCGTATGTTTAAAAATTGGGGATTAACTAAGCTCGATAATGCCGAATACGAGGAATCGATCGACGAAATGAAACACGCTGATCGTTTGATAGAGCGAATCCTTTTTTTAGAGGGTTTGCCGAACTTGCAAGACCTTGGCCGATTGCGCATCGGAGAGAATACTGAGGAAATTTTGGATGCCGACCTCGCATTAGAATTCGAGTCCATTCCGATCTTACGTGCGGCTATCGCATATTGTGAGGAGAGTACCGATTACGTTACCCGTGAGCTTTTTGAGGATATACTCGAAGGGGAAGAAGAGCACGTGGATTGGCTCGAAACTCAGATCGGCTTGGTAAAACAAGTAGGCATTGAAAACTACCTACAAACAATGCTTTAGCCTTACGAATCCCTCTTTCTTTTCCGATCTTTCGTATCCACTAGATACGCCGAGAAGTTAATTACCGAGGGCATTACCAATTTGGTTGAGAAAGCTTCTCATTTGTACTACGATTATTCTTCAATAATCAAAACAGCCCGAACATGTACGTTTGTATTTGCAATAACGTCACCGAAAAAGACATCGAACGCGCGGTGCTAAACGGCGCGTGTTCCATGCTATGTCTGCGCGATCACCTTGGCCTGTCATCCAAATGTGGCCAGTGTCACGGGGCAGCACGTGAATGCCTAGATTCATTCCTGCAGTTGGGCCTCGACGAGGAATTAGTGAGCCGCTGACCTGAGGAATCTGACCGTTGTTTGGTCGCGTGCAGGCCGTCGACAACAAGAATTATCGGTTCGAATTCAATATCACCAACGGAATGATGCGCCCCAAATGAGCCAGTAGAAAGCGCCGCTGCAGATTATGTTAGTCAACAAAGCTTACCGCCACAGACTGGGCAATTTGGATCGGGGTTAAATCGCATAACTTGCCACTCCATCGACATGGCATCGAGTAGCAATAGCCTCCCTGTCAAATCCGTGCCGACCCGCATTATCACTTTCATAGCCTCTAGTGCTTGCACGCCCCCGATGATGCCGAGCAATGGTGCTATCACGCCGGTCTCTGAGCATGTTTGATCCGCTCCAGTATCGCTTCGGTACAGACATTGATAGCACGGACTATTATTCACGCCAGGATGATAAACGCTGATTTGCCCTTCAAAACGGATCGCCGCGCCGGATATTAGTGGTTTCACTTGGTTAAAGCAGGCCCTATTAATTGCAAAGCGCGTTTCGAAGTTATCGGTGCAGTCAATAATAATGTCTACCGACGCGACAACATTATCGAGTTCTCCGTCACTCAACTTCCTCTGAATCATTTCAATTTCAACTTCTGGGTTTAGCCCTGCGAGTTTATCTCTCGCTGACTCGACCTTGAGGCGTCCGATGTCTTCGGTTTGGTGAATAACTTGACGTTGGAGGTTGGATAATTCGACCACATCAAAATCAACTAACACTAAACGCCCTATACCCGCAGCAGCAAGATACATTGCGACCGGCGACCCAAGACCGCCTAGGCCGAAGATAATAGCGCTTGCGTTCAGTAGCTTTTGCTGGCCGTGGATGTTGACTTGGGGCAGCAGTATCTGGCGGCTGTAACGCAGGAGTTTTTCATCTTCCATATTATGATCCTTACTTACAGCATTAGCTATTTTTCGGTAGTGGAGCGCTCTTCTGCTGATTGATGCGGTCGACTATCTCGGCGCTCTTGTCGTCGTCGGTAGCGACTGAGGTAAATGTTTCTTACCCAAGTGTCCCAGCCGCTTTTGTCATTTAAGTTTTCTAAGAATATTGCTTCTTTGTAGTAGCACAGCCAAAGTCTAATTCGCTGCCGCAAGTTTGACACGATGTTGAGGCCACAAGACTCAACCAGATCAACTATCGATGCGGCGTCAATATGTGGCAACTCATAGTTCACTTCCATGCGACCGTTAGATAAGAACACTGTGTTACAACCGGGCAGGCTGAGCAAATTAGTTTTCACAAACGCCTGCGCATTCTGGTTCCCTTCGATTCTGATCTGAAGATTTCGGATCATTGACATACTCTCTGGCCAAAAGTTACTCGTTCTAATTTGCCTAGGTCACGTCGCGTAGTGATTTTCTGAAAACCTCGTTCAGCAAACAGCTGCCTCACCCGCAAACCTTGATTATAACCATGCTCTACTAGTAAAAATCCGTCTGGTTTTAAGCGCTCGGGTGCTTGTTTGATGATCGCACGTAGATCGTCCAGGCCATCTTTCCCGGACGCTAGAGCCTGTCGTGGTTCGAATCGGATATCTGAGTCCTGCAATAAAGAATCATTGGACTCCACGTACGGGGGATTAGAGACAATAAAGTCGAGTTTTTTAGTTCCCAAAGCAGCCATCCAATCCCCTCGCAACAGAAAAAGCTGGGAGGCTTTGTGGAAGCAGCGATTTCTTTCGGCAACGTCCAAGGCAAGCGAGCTCACGTCGGTGGCAATAACCATCGCCTGCGCCCTTTCCAGTGCCAAAGCGACAGCTATTGCACCGCTACCCGTACCGAGATCCGCGATGGCATAATGTCCCGTGCTCGGAATCAGTTCAAGTGCTGTTTCAATCAAGGTTTCTGTTTCCGGCCGCGGTATGAGAACGTTGGCGTCGACAACAAAGGATAAGGACCAGAAGTAAGTCAAGCCGAGGAGCTGGGCCACGGGTTGACCACGAGCCCGTGCGTTGGCCAACTCTATAAAATGTCGGTACTGTCTAGGGGTAACTAGTGTATCCGGATCGCGATAGATGGCGACTCGGTCACAATCGCATACGTGGCTGACTAATAGCTCTGAATCTAGCCATGAATTTGTGCTCCGGCGTAACAAATTTTTTCCGACCTTAACGAGATCGAGAACCGTCAAAGAAATTTTACCTTCCGGGAAGATCAAGGTTTAATTTGTCGCTAGATCGGTCATGAGATCCGCTTGGTGCTCCTGTAGTAGCGGATCGATAATGCGATCTAGGTCACCTTCTGCTATTTCCGGAAGTTTATACAATGTGAGATTAATGCGGTGGTCAGTTACCCTGCCTTGTGGGTAATTATAAGTACGGATACGTTCAGAGCGATCTCCGCTGCCGACAAGTTGTCGCCGATTTTGTGCCTGTGCGGAAGCTACTTTGTCGCGTTCGGATTGTAGTAATTTAGCCTTCAACAAGCTCATGGCTCGCGTCCTATTTTTATGCTGTGACCGTTCATCCTGACATTCAACAACAACTCCACTAGGCAAATGGGTCAGCCTGATCGCAGAGTCGGTTTTATTAACGTGTTGACCCCCGGCGCCCGAAGCGCGGAACGTATCGACGCGCAGATCACTTGGGTTTATCTCGATGTCCGCGATCTCATCGAGTTCTGGCATCACCGCTACTGTGCAAGCAGAGGTGTGGACACGACCTTGTGATTCTGTTTCGGGAACGCGTTGTACGCGATGCACGCCAGATTCAAACTTCAGTCTTGAATATGCTCCACGACCTATTATTTTTGCGATAATTTCCTTATATCCCCCGGCTTCGCTGCGGCTTTCGCTTATAATCTCTACATTCCACGAACGGGCTTCAGCATATTTCAAATACATCCGTAAAAGATCAGCCGAAAACAATCCAGCTTCGTCTCCACCGGTTCCGGCACGAATTTCTAAATAGATATTTGCGTCATCTGCCGGATCTTTTGGAATGAGCAAACGTTCGAGCTGAAACTCGCAAGCGGCAATGCTTTCTTTCGAATCTCTAATTTCTTCAGCTGCAAGCGCTTGCATTTCAGAATCATTTTCGGCATGTAGTTCTTCTGCATGGGCAAGGCTTTCTAAAAGGTGTTGGTATTTTGCGAATGATTCGACTATCGGGTCAATCTCTGCGCGTTCTTGCGATAAGACTCGGTATTGGTTTTGGTCATTGATCACGTCAGGGCTTGCTAGAAGTCCATCGAGTTCCTCGCGCCGATTAGCTATACCCTGGAGCTTATTTATCAGACTATTTTTCATTGTAAAACGATCATCTATTCTGAAGGGTCAAGAAGGTCGCGCGCTATGCGCACTAGTTCATCGTCTCCTTCCACAGCAGCCTCCCGAATTCTTACTGTTGGTTTGTGTAGTAACTGATTGACCAAGCCATTTGCCAATGCGGACATGACAACCACAGGATCATCGCCAGCCGCAAGACGACGGTATGCTTTTTTAAGTTGTTGATTTTTTAGACTATCAGCGGTTGTTCGTATGGAGGCTATAGTTTGGGTACTGTCTTGAGTCTGTAACCAATCCATATATAACTGCGCTTGAATATTAATTACCCCTTCTGCTTCGATGGCAGCAGCTCCTCGAAGGCGGGTATTATCACCGACGACTTGATTAAGATCGTCCACCGTGTACAAGTACACGTCGCGTAGTTCGGTGACCCCAGATTCGACGTCACGTGGGACGGCGAGGTCAACAATGAACATAGGCTCGCCACGACGGGTTTTTAATGCCGCGTCTACTGCTCCTCGAGTGATCACCGGCAGTCGACTTGCGGTTGACGATATGAGGATATCGGCATTGGCTAGAGTTTCAGGCAGTTCGTTCAGTGTCACAGCATTTCCATAGACTCGCGATGCAAGTTTTTGGGCACCCTCAAAAGTGCGATTCGCGATGATAATGTTGGCACATTTGTTGGATCGCAGATGGTGGGCGACGAGAGTAATAGTGTCACCTGCACCGATCAGTAACGCGGTCTTGTTGCTAAGATCGCCATGAATCTGTATACCTAATTTTACTGCTGCATACGCTACCGAGACGGGGTTTTCCCCTATCGCTGTTCGCGTCCTGATCAGTTTTGCTACGTAAAAAGAATGCTGAAATAAGCGATTTAGTATCTTTCCAGCAGTGCTTTGATGCACCGCAGCCTGGTATGCTTGTTTTAGTTGTCCCAATATCTGAGGTTCACCGAGCACCATTGAATCGAGACCGCAGGCGACGCGTAACGCATGACGTACAGCATGTTCTTGATCTAGCTTGTATAGATGAGGCTCTAAAACTGCCGGATCCATGCCATTTTGATGAACCAACCAGGTGAATGGATCGCCGTGATCTTCCGAAGTTACGTTGTAGTAGATTTCGGTGCGATTGCAGGTGGATAAAATTAGGGCCTCCGAAATTCCGGTGCCCTCAGCCAGGTTATGAAGTGTGTTTTGGAGTTGTTCGGGGTCGACCGCTAGTTGCTCGCGGACATCAACCGGTGCGGTTTTATGACTGACTCCAATGATCGTGATCGACATATCGGGCTCAATAAGTGCGGGTTGCTTTGGCGGTCAAAAATATGTCTTAAGTAGCATGGTGTTTAATCGGGTTCTACCGTGCCGCTCTGGGATGTGCCATTCCCCTCATAGACGTAAGCTAGATTACCACTCCTACGGCTT
>DPMX01000031.1:7962-8141 GCA_003540955.1 Gammaproteobacteria bacterium | reverse complement strand
GCTATACCCAACCCGCCACCTGCCAGCCCAAAAAGCGCCGATACGAGTGCGGTCAAATACCGCGTAATACGACGCGTATAACCTGGCGTATACTATTTTACACTGTAAACCAGTAAGGGCGATGTAGTTGCATTGTCTGTTATGAAGACAAAACACAGTTAAAATATTGATTTATTTAT
>DPMX01000031.1:664-7660 GCA_003540955.1 Gammaproteobacteria bacterium | reverse complement strand
CAGTTAAAATATTGATTTATTTATATAAAGAGTTTTTTTATCCAAAGCTTAATAGCAACAGGGCAGGGTCGTCGAGGACTCAAATGGCGTGGATTTTGGTCCATGTTAGTAATATTGGTGGTGTTTAACGGTTGCGCAAGCAACACGGTATCGCGATCTCCTTCATCGGCCAAAACGACGTTTGTGTCAGCCTTATATGGAGGGATTAGACACGAAGGCAAACCGATTCCGTTAAATGGTCCTAAGCGATTGGATTTCGACAGTGAAGGTTCCCCGCTTTATCACTTGATCGTTGCGGAGTTTGCCGGGCAGCGAGGACAAGCCGATCTTGCGGTCACACATTACCTAAAGACCGCTAAGCAACTTCGGGACCTTGACATTGCGAAACGTGCAACGCGTATCGCGGTATTTGCCCAAAAAAATGAGGCCGCTTTAGAGGCTGCGACAATCTGGGTGGAGCAAGCGCCGGAGGACCTGGAGGCGAGGCAGATCCTTGCCGCCATGCATATCCGAAGTGGTAACGCCGATGAGGCAAGCGTTCATCTAGAGCACGTCTTAAATGCCAAGTCTGAACGTGCTCATCGTCGGTTGCGCATGATCGCGAATCTGTTGAGCCGTGAAGAAGATAAGTTAACGGCACTTTCTGTGATGGAGCAACTCTTGTTGCGCCGCCCAAGTGACAGGGACGCTTTAGTCGCTTATGCGTTACTAGCCATTCGGGCCGATGAACTAGACAAGGCTAGCGAGGCAATGGATCGAGTCACTGATACCGGCGTTGGCGATGCAAATATCGCGATGGCATATGTTGCACTACTGCAAAAACACCAAAAGTCACGCGCCGCGATAGAGTGGTTGGAGCGTTCTATCGCAAAGAGTCCGAATGATACTGCATTGAGGATAATCTATGCACGCTTGCTGGCAGACGCAAGTCGCTACGAAGAGGCTCATGTACAGTTCGCTATCGTTGCCGCCAAAAATCCCGAAAATAGCGACGTTTTATACGCTCTCGGCCTACTTAATTTGCAACTAAACCGAATTGATGCCGCGCACAAAAACTTTAAACAACTTCTTAAATTCAGTGATCGATCAGACGATGCGAATTTCTATCTTGGTCAAATCGCGGACTCCCGGGAGCAATTTGGGGATGCGATAGAATTTTATCGTGCTATCAAGCTTGGGCAAAACTATTTCCAGGCACAAATCCGAATCGCGCTGATTTTATCTTCACAAAACAACGTCATCGACGCGCAAGCACACCTGCATTCAATTTTCCCGAAAGATGAAAAGCAAAGATTCGAGTTGCTACGCGCAGAAGGGGAGATATTAATAGAGCATAATCGTCTTGAAGAAGCGTGGGCCTTATATGACGGTGCATTGGTCGACGTCTATGATATGGGGTTGCTGTACGCACGCGCTATGTTGGCCGAGAAAATGGGCCGCTTGGAAATTCTTGAGGCGGATCTGAAGACTATTATTGAACGAGAACCAGACAACTCCCAAGCATTAAACGCGCTCGGATATACCCTCGCCGATAGGACCAACCGTTACGAAGAAGCTTATAAATATATTAAACAGGCCTTAACTTTGAACCCAGACGATTTTTATATCCTTGACTCTATGGGTTGGGCCCTATACCGACTCGGACGTTTTAGGGAAGCGATCGATTTCTTAAATCGTGCATTAAAAATAAAAGACGACCCTGAAGTCGCAGCTCATCTCGGTGAAGTGCTATGGGTTATGGGAGACAAAGACGCTGCCCGGGATATTTGGGGTAGCGCCTTAAGAGAAAAACCGGGTGATCAACACCTCCTAGACGTCATAAAACGGTTGGCGCCGTGAAAGGTTTGGTTTTGTCGTTGGCGGCCATCCTGGTCGGCTGTATGGGGGGGCCTATTTGGTCGACGCAGCCAATATACGATCCGAAGCCGGATCTTGACGCGGTCGGTGCTATCCAAAATTGGAGTGCCGTCGGTCGGGTTGCAATCGAAAGAGGCTCTGAGGGTTGGACAGCTAGGCTACAGTGGCGGAAGATCGGGACGCGATTTCAAATCCGTCTCGTCGGTCCGTTAGGTCGTGGTACCTACCAATTATCGGGCGACGGCGCTGGAGTCGAGTTGGTCGTTCCAGGCGGCGATCGTTTTTACGCTAGCGATGCACAAATGTTGATGGATGAGCACTTTGGCTGGAGCATTCCCGTGGATGGAGCAGAATATTGGATCCGGGGCCTTGTGGCACCTGATTCTACGCCAAAATTTGTTAATCGTGACGAGGTAGGACAAGTGCTTGAGATGGAACAGGATGGTTGGCGGATCAATGTGTTACGACATGGGTCAGCAAATAATTTGGCGTTACCTTCCAAGCTTCTTATGTACATCGGAGATCTGAAGGTCAGGATCGTAATTTCGTCATGGAAATTTACGAGCTAATGATTTCTACTCGTTGGCCAGCGCCGGCAAAAATAAATCTTTTTCTTCACATAATTGGGCGGCGTAGTGATGGTTATCATTTGTTACAAACCCACTTTCAGTTCCTCGATTACGGTGACCACTTAGATTTTTCTATTACCCACGACGGTCAAATAACACGTGTAAATGACCTCGCAGATATCCCGGTTGATAAAGACCTTGTAGTGCGTGCGGCACGGTTGTTGCAGCCATTCGCAAAAGGTAATGTGGGAGTCTCGATATTCTTAGATAAGCGATTACCATCCGGTGGCGGTCTGGGTGGTGGTAGTTCTGATGCAGCAACGACGCTGGTCGCCTTAAATGAGTTGTGGGAAATCGATCTCGCGCAGGACGAGCTCGCAGAAATTGGATTGCAATTGGGTGCAGATATTCCCGTCTTCATACACGGACAAGCCGCCTGGGCCGAAGGTGTCGGTGAACATTTGATTCCGTTGGATGCGCCAGAAGGTCCGGTACTTGTTGTCCACGCCGGTGGGCTGGTTTCTACGTCAGAAGTATTCTCCCACCCAGAATTGACACGTGATACCCCAGCCATCAAAATTCACGACCTCGCGTCTGTCACACTTGTCAATGATTGTGAAGACGTCACTCGACGACTACACCCAGAAGTGGGTAGAGTCTTGGATTGGCTAGGGCAATATGCAGATGCGCGAATGTCTGGCACCGGCGCTAGCATTTTCGCAGCGTTCGAGTCGATTTCGCAGGCACTTTCGGTGGTCGAAAGGATGCCTGAGCCGTGGGCGTGGTTTGTTGCAGAGCGTCGAAACACCTCACCGCTGGTGGAAAAATTGCGAAAGATACAAAACCTCAACTGAGGCTCCTTCGGCGTGGCCATGGATTTGTGTATTGATTGGATATATGGGGTGTAGCCAAGTGGCAAGGCACGGGGTTTTGATCCCCGCATTCCCAGGTTCGAATCCTGGCACCCCAGCCATCTTACTACCCGGTTAACGACGGAGAGATCGATTTATGTATGGCGACTCGTCGATGATGTTGTTTGCAGGAAACTCAAACCTCGCGTTATCACGTGCTATCGCAGCTCACCTACAGGTCCACCTTGGCAAGGCGACGGTTGGGCGCTTCAGTGACGGGGAGGTTCAGGTTGAAATCGAGGAAAACGTTCGGGCGCGCGATGTTTTTGTATTGCAGTCAATTTGCGGTCCAACCAATGATAATCTAATAGAACTGCTTGTATTGATCGATGCGCTTCGGCGCGCTTCGGCAGCAAATATCACCGCTGTCATACCGTATCTTGGCTATGCTCGTCAGGACCGCCGGCCACGCTCTGCGAGAGTGCCAATTACAGCTAAGGTGGTCGCCAATATGCTTTCTAGTGTTGGTACGGATCGCGTTGTGACCTTGGATTTACACGCGGAACAAATCCAGGGCTTTTTTGATATGCCTTTGGATAATATATATGCTTCGCCGGTCTTATTGGGTGACATATGGAAGCATGAATATCCTAAGTTGATCGTTGTTTCTCCTGACGTTGGTGGTGTAGTGCGCGCACGCGCTTTGGCACGACGGCTAGACAACGCTGATCTCGCAATCATCGATAAGCGGCGGCCCAGAGCCAACGAAGCGCAGGTAATGAATATTATAGGCGATGTCGACGGGCGCAGTTGTGTGCTTGTAGACGACATGGTGGATACGGCGGGGACCTTGTGTAAGGCTGCGAATGCTTTGAAGGACCAGGGCGCTAGACATGTCGTCGCATATTGTACGCATGCAGTTTTATCAGGTGGGGCGGTTAAAAATATCTCCGATTCCGCTCTCGATGAACTAGTAGTTACCGACACGATCCCACTAACAGCCGAAGCCGAGGCTCTAGCAACAATTCGACAAATGACCGTGGCCGAGCTTATTGGGGAGAGTATAAACCGCATCAATACGGGTAACTCTTTGAGCTCAATGTTTGTAGACTAGGACATAAGGTGTGGCTGTAGGGACGCTGACTGAAGACGCGCACTAATTTCCCGTTTCCATGCAATTTGCCTATTTTCTAAGGAATAGTTTCGAGACTAACTTTTGGCGCATTTTTTATATACAATCCGCGGTCCCCTGTGATTTGGTCGCGGATTGCGGGGTAAAAATTAACCAATCGATCGGAGTAGCACGATGGAACAATTAGAAATTGTCGTCGCAACGCGTGATGTCAAGGGCAAAGGTGCGAGCCGCCGCCTGCGTCGCAACGGCTATATTCCGGGTATCCTTTACGGATCTGGGAAAAGCCCCGTGAACATCCAGGTAGACCATAATTACGTTATGAAACTGGCTGACGTCGAGGCTTTCTATTCACGTATACTGACCTTAAGTTTGCCTACTGGGAACGAACGCGTAGTCTTAAAAGATATGCAGCGCCATTCTCATAAGGCGCGAATCATGCATATAGATTTTCTTCGGATCAATGAAAATGAACAATTGGCTATGCGAATACCGTTGCATTTCATGAACGAAGATATCTGCGATGGAGTAAAAACTGGAGGCGGCGTGATAACGCACGTGATAACAGAGCTAGAAATTCTTTGTTTGCCACGCGACCTGCCAGAGTATATCGAGGTCGATGTAAAAGCACTTAAACTTGGTGAGTCGTTGCATCTATCGGATATAACTGTTCCCGAAGGAGTTCAAATTGCAGCTTTAGTTCATGGAGGTGACCCTGACCAGTCTATTGTTTCGGTGCAGCAACCCAGAATTGTCCTTGAATCGCAAGAACTCGAAGAAGAGCCTACTGAAGGTAAAATTGACCAATTGTCAGTACCAGAGAAAGAGTCAGGAGAATCCACTGGTACCGAGGGCGAATCTTAGCACCCCGCGCGAGGAGCGGGAGAGAGGGGTGGCCAAAAGTCTTCCGCTAGGTCTGATTGTTGGCCTCGGAAACCCCGGTGATAACTACACAAAAACACGCCACAATGCTGGGTTTTGGTTGATTGATTCACTTGCCCAGAGGTATTCGGTGAGTTTCCGATCAGAAGCTCGTTTCAAAGCGCAAGTCTGTCGAATAAGACTTGGGGGTCGAGCTATTTGGTTGTTGAAACCCGATGCTTACATGAACCAAAGTGGACCGAGCGTGTCTGGTTGGGCGTCTTACTACAAGTTAAGGGCGGAGCAAACGCTGGTAGTTCACGATGAGCTTAATCTTCCGTGTGGACGCGTGTCCCTAAAGCGCAATGGAGGACATGGTGGGCACAATGGACTGCGGGATATCATTTCACATCTCAATGCTAATTTTGTTCGTGCACGCATAGGAATCGGGTATCCAGATTCTCGATATGATGTCGCCAACTACGTGCTTAATGCGCCGTCGACCGAAGATCTTAGACAGATTAGTCGGGCCAATGCGGCAATACTTGAAAATATTGAAACCATCGTCGCCGGTGATTTCGAGGCGGCCATGGAATCGGTCAATCGATCTCTATCACGAGACTGATTGTGTTGGGGTAGAGAAATAGGCATGGGTTTTAAATGTGGAATAGTAGGGATGCCGAATGTTGGCAAGTCTTCGTTGTTTAATGCTTTAACCCGTTCCGAAATCGCGGCAGAGAATTATCCTTTTTGTACAATTGATCCTAATATCGGGATTGTACAGGTTCCAGATTCGCGCCTTGACCAAGTAGCAAAACTTGCCAAACCAAAACGTGTTATGCGGGCTACGATGGAGTTCGTCGATATCGCTGGTCTTGTCGCCGGCGCTTCACGAGGTGAGGGTCTTGGTAACCAATTTCTCGCTCATATTCGGGAGACTCAAGCTATAGCGCACGTAGTGCGCTGCTTTGAAGACGATAATGTCGTTCATGTCGCAGGTCAGATTGACCCGATGTCCGATGTCGAGATCATAGAAACGGAATTAGCACTCGCTGATATGGAAACCGTATCTCGTGCCTTGGACAAAGCGAAAAAATTGGTGCGTTCGGGAGATAAGACAGAGCGGAGTTTGATCGAACAGCTCGAAAAAGTTCTCAGCGGGTTAGACGCAATGCAGCCGGTTCGAGTGCAGAATCTTGATGAGGACACCCACGCTTATATAAGGTCGTTTAACCTATTAACGGCCAAACCGATCGTATATGTGGCCAACGTTGATGAAGCACATAAGAATGGTAACTTGATGTCTCAATTGCTTGAGGAACACGCGCGCGATCAAAAAGCCGAATGCGTTGTCCTGTGTGCTGCACTTGAAGCTGAGGTAGGGTCATTGGAAGATAGGGAGCAGGAAGAATTTCTTCTAGAGTTGGGTCTTAGCGAAGCGGGTCTAAATCGATTCATTCGCGCTGGCTATCGGCTCCTCGGATTGCAGACCTTCTTCACTGCAGGACCCAAGGAATGTCGTGCATGGACCATACGGGGAGAATCCACTGCACCTGAGGCGGCGGGAGCTATCCATACAGATTTCGAAAAGGGTTTTATTCGGGCCGAGGTTATTGGTTATGACGATTACATAAAATTTAAAGGTCAATCCGGAGCACAAGAGGCCGGGCGGCTACGCCTAGAAGGCAAAGATTACGTGGTCAAAGATGGTGATGTAATGCATTTT
>DPMX01000031.1:0-355 GCA_003540955.1 Gammaproteobacteria bacterium | reverse complement strand
TAATGCATTTTCGGTTTAATGTTTAAACACGATCTGTAATACGGCGCTACCACTTAAAGGCCCCATATTCGAACCTTTGGTTTTCATTTGATTCATCCGATGAAATTTTCGATCAGCGTTGTAGATCTTCAAGCGAAAGGATGAAATTCCACTCAACTTCGGCGATCGGCATTACCGATAGCCGATTTCCCCGTTGTAGTAGACGCATTTCGCTCAATTGATCGCAGGCTTTAAGTTCCGATAGACTGAGTATTCGTTTGAGCTTACGTTTAAACTTCAAATCAACCGCAAACCATCTAGGCTCTTTCGGGTCGCTTTTCGGATCGAAGTATTTCTCGGCTGGATTGAATGCTGT
>DPMX01000160.1 GCA_003540955.1 Gammaproteobacteria bacterium | reverse complement strand
CAACGCTTTGAAGGTCGTAAGTTCAAGTGTACGCCCCTCGCAATCGCGAAAGGCCTCTTGAAACAATTTGTGCTTAAGCGAAAGCGCTTCGACGTAACGTTCGATCCCCCCGAGCGACTCGCTTCCAGAAAGTAACGTTTCGAAGGCTTGGGTCAAACGGGGGCCGCTGAGGTCGAGACGCGGCCGACCAAGCTCGTCCGGCAATGGAGCCAAGGCCGACGTTACTGCTTGGAGTAAGGACATGATTACCCTGCGGCGGAAGCGCTTGAAGTATGGCTCTGCGCGAGCGCGGCCATCGCGGCGGCGGTCGCTTGGGCGATTGAATCGTCAATCGTCTCGGGGCCAGTTGCTGCACCAGCAACAAACACGCCGGCGCGGGATGTTTGTGCGATGTTAGCGTAGTTATCTCGGCTCCCTATAAAACCATGGGGCTCAAGAGTAATTCCGAAGATTTCAGCAAGATGCTTATTGTCGACGTTTGGGTCCATGCCTATAGCATGCACCACCATATCGAATGGAATGGTGATCGGTCGTTTTACTAAAGTATCTTCACCCTTGACAATCAAGCGCTCGCCATCGGAGGTAACTTCTGCGATTCGAGCTTTAATATATTTAACTTTAAATTCTTCTTGGCTGCGCCAATAATATTTGGTCTCGTAGAGCCCGAACGTACGAATATCCATGTAATAGATATACACGTGGCAATTGGGCAGCTCTTCTCGAATTTCCATTGCGATGTTCGACGACACTGTGCAACAGATTTTAGAACACCATTCGCGTCCAATCTGACGATCACGCGAACCGACACACAACAGTATCGCGACGCGCGACGGCGTTCGCCCGTCGGACGGGCACCGTACCCCCTTGCCAGACGAAATCATCTGCTCGACTTGAGTGGTAGTGACAACGTCCTCAAAAGTACCGAAGCCCCATTCGGGTTTATTAATGGAATCGAAGTGAGTGAATCCGGTGCAGAGTACCGCCGATCCGACTTCCACTGTATTGCCGCTTGAAAGAGTAGCCGTAAAGTTTCCGGGTTGGCCGCTGAATTTTTTGACTCGTGTATCCTGGCGCACGTCAACCAGTGGACTTTGAACACTGCGTCGCACCATTTTGCCGATCGCGTCCTTGGCCCATTCGTCGCTCGGCACTAGCCGCGCGTAACCGGAAAGTATTGGTGCACCGCCGAGAGTGCCTTCTTTCTCGACTAGGATCGTCGGTTGCCCCACAGCGGCAAGTGCGTGCGTCGCCGCCAGGCCAGCCGGCCCGGCGCCGACTACGAGAATCGGTTTTGTCATGCTTGATGCTCGATGCGTATACCTTTGAAACCGGGCCCGGAGGTCACCATTTTGCGTGGGTCGTATAAATTATCTTGCGGCCCACCGGCTTCGATTTGTTTTAGGTAGGCTTCGAACTCAGCTTTCTTTGCCTGCCAGTCGATACCAAGTTTATCCATCAAGGTTTCGGTTGAGGATGCGTGCCAGTGTGATTGTACGATCTTATACGGGTGCGCCCCGCACACTAGCGCCGCGAATTGACAGTCTGCGAGTATCGGCAAGTCGTAGCCCTTACCTGCGGCTTTACCGATCCATTGATTTTTATCCAACGTGGTGATGCAGCCGGTATCGTGGCCGATCATCACATCGGCGTTCGCTTCTTCAACTGCGATTTTAACTTTACGATCTATGGCGAATGAGCGAGTAAACTCTCGTTCCGAAATGATATGCCGGAAGCCAAAGCCGCAGCAGTCATACCATGTTTTGTAGTCGATGACTTGAGCACCTAGGGCCTCTATGAGGCCGGTGGAGACGGCGACCCGATTGCCTTCTAAGATATCGTCGTCGTAGATTGCATCTTCTGGAACCATTTTGTAGACATGACATGCAGGGTGGATCGTCGCGCGAAGTTCAGAGGCATCGATGATCTGCCGTTCAGTGATCCTATCGCGTATGATGTGCAACCATTCGGAGTAGTGCACGACTTCTTCCGGGATCAGTAACTTGCCGTCAACGAGACGGCCAAGCTTGCCGAGAATTTGTTTTGTGCGCTCACGCAACTTCGCCGAATGCAGCAAGTAGCTGCGTACTTCTTTATAATTCCCGAAAGATGTGCCGCAATGAACCAACGGATAATAATAACCCTCCGGTAGGCCTTGAGCCTTAGCTGACACGTAGGCTTGATGAAAATTACGCAAGAAAACGGCAGCCAGACTTTCGATGTTGCCTATCCCGGATCCGTGATAGTTCCATGCCGTACAAGAGGTCTGATCAGTCTCATCTAAGTATTCGATGTTAAGTTCGTTCATCAACCATAACAACGACGCCGGGTAGCCAGGAATATTGCCGCATTGTCCACAGGATTTATGATGCCATAGGCGTTTGGTCGGGATCTTTTTTTCCCATCCATAAAGGGTTTTCACCATCACAGGTTCGTGTTCATCTGAGACACGGTGAACTACGATCTCACCTTCCTTCTCTAGCTGCCACATGATGTCTCGGACATCTTCAACGCGGTCCTTGTTAGTGAGCATGGATCGCTTATCGATTTTCTGCTCGACCCATCTTGTCGCAGTATCAGCTTCTGCCGGACTCAGGCTTGAATCCCGCCACTCAGCGCCGTGGCCGGTAAATCGTTCACCAGTTGGTATGGTCATCTTTGTTCTCCGATTAAAGGGATCTGCCCTCTTTGTTAATCACCTTCGTGTTCCTCTTCAAGGAATTCTTCCCAGTCCTCGCGCTTCTCATCCATGATATCGGTGATGACGTCAAATAGGTTTTCATCGATCGTCTCAAGCTGATCAAGTACGCCGGTTGCCTCCCATATAGTATACAACTCTACTGAGGTCTTAAGATTGACCTCCCACGCAGTTTTCGTAGTGTTCAATGTGGGCATTGGTATTGCCTTACGCAATAATGCCAGCGGCGCGTCAATCTTGGAGACATTTGGCCCCCAGTCGGCGAAGTGATCTGCTGTTATCATATCAGGCGCCAACTGATTGCCGGTAGAAATGAGTTTTAACATTACTCGACTGAAGGGGCGCAGCACGTTCTTCGCCGATTCCATTCCGTGTTTAATCGCTGCCTCACGCATCAACATAATCAATCCACCGGGGGAGTTGCCGAACGGACAACGCGCGGCACACGTGTAACACTGGGCACAGGCCCAGATCTTTTCTTGCATCGCATCATAGATGCCTTCGAGATTTTCGGTCCATAGAAGTTGGACGATTTCTCGCGGGCTGAAATCGTAATAATGTGCGGCCGGACAGGTTGCGGTACAGATACCGCAATTGAGGCAGCCGTTAAGTTCGTGATCATAACGAAAATCAGCCTGGATATCGGCGAAGATCTCTTCCAGTTCGGCGCGCGGTCTCGGCGCTTCGGCGGAAATTGGATCACCTATGTAGTTTTGTACTCGTGTGGCGTTGATACCGGTCATAGTTTAGTTATTTGTATTTGTCAGTAAGTCAAAACTTTGCTACTGTCTTCCATAATTTGTTCGATCAAGTGAGCGCCACCTACGATTCCCTCGCACTCTGGTAGCAAGTCGTCTTTCGTCATCTCGAACAAATCAAGATTAGGTGAGCAACAATAGAATTTCACTCCGGCCTCATACGCGTCTTTGATGAAGTCGTACACTGATTTTGGTGAACCTTCTTTTATAAATAAATTTTCGGCGACTCCTTTCTTCATCAAAACTCCGGATGTCGCGGTGCAGATCACATCCACGTCGTATTCCATAGCAGCAGCTACGGTCGCTTGGAATATCGGAGCCCCGAGTTCTTCGCCATTTCGCGGATCCGTATTGGCCATTACAATCACGAGCTTCTCAGCCATTGGTATTTTCTTGGATTCTCCAGTTCGGCTATTTATTAGACAAGACTAATATAATAGCATAACAGTAGCAAGCGCGACATCAAACTAGAGATCTGCGTTGCCATGTCAACTGGTGACTCCAACATCAAGTTTGCATCAACTTAGTCAACTGTACCAACCCGGTCATTATGGGTACGAGTGTGTCTTCTATCTCCGTTTTCATCGTTCGCAAGGTCTCAAGTTGTGGAACGGGATCGTGCGGTACGTCTTCGAATTCCATGAGTAGATCTTCGACCATGGCGAGCTTCGCGCCGGGGTGGCCGGTAAATCCGAACGCATTGCCACCAATCTGAAAAAGAGCCGGACGATCAGCAGCATCTACTGCAAGAATCGCTGCATCAGAGGGTGGTTGCGGCCTATCTCGCATATATTCTATTAGCGGGTATCGATGGGGGAGGTAACCATTTAGGGCATTAGGTGTTGTGCGTTTGGCGTATCCTGCACTAAAGCATAATGGTGTTTCGATGGTGGAGCCTCCTGCAGCTAGGGCAAGGATTTGAGAGCCAAGCCCGATTCCGATCACTGGGAGGTTCGATTTTAGGCATTCGTAGGTTAACTCCACTTCTTCAACTAGGCTCGGTAGGTTTCGGATTCCGGCGGCGCCCCACGGGCCACCACCAAGTAACACTAGGCCATCACCGACTCGCTTTAACAACGGCACGCTACCTTGTTCAGTAAATGGTCGAGAATACGTAAATCTTATCCGACGCCCTTCGAGGTGGTCCTCGACCAAGCCGAGATAGTCCGCTGACGTATGTTGGATCGCAACGAGCGATTTCATTTCAAATCTTACCGAGACGAGATGACTTCGGAAACCGCTCTTTCGAAAGCTACAACGAAATGGCGTGCCTTGACGCTAAGCAGATCGACCGTCGTTTTATCGACAAACGCGTGCACTGTCTCTGAAAACCTATCTAACGTAATACCGCGCAAAATCGCTTCTAGGTCCCAAATGAAACGAGGAGGTGTTACGAAAAAATCACCAGTAATCAAAATTTCTCGAATTCGATTTTGGCGCGGCCCTTCTAGGCGCACATAGCACGTGATTGTTCCGCCGGGGCCGGAGTGAGACCCGACGTACACATCAGTGCCCGAGGTCGGGTCATCGATTTCTGTAACAAACGCGTCTGTTCCCACCTCTTGCGAGAAAATCCGTCGAGTTAAGTCTTCCTCTTGCTCACTAACCTCCCCGATTACCGGCGTTATCCCAAGCGTTTCAGTAAAGCCCTCGATCAATGCCGACTTTATGGTGGCGAGATTTGGGATCGCATCACCGAGAAGCTCCTTTAGCGTTACGATTCGCTCGGCGGCTGATTCTATGCCCCGCTTGCCCAGTTTAGCTGCCGGTACGCGTAATGCTGCTACCATGTCGGCTGGGTTCATATCGATCAATACAGTTCCTTGATAGAACAATGTATCACCGTCAAAGAATCCGCCTGTGCCGCTGATCTTACGCCCCCCAACTTCAATATCGTTGCGCGGTCGATAGCGGGCATCGACGCCAAGGCGACGGATCCCGGTTGCCGCTGCTTCACAAATATCGCGTGCCAGATTCTCCAGCGATGCTATGCCTAGGCTTGCGCGGTGAAATACGAGTGACCAACCGAGTTGTCCTTCATCGAAGTAGATGGCTCCGCCACCAGTGAGTCGTCGTGCTATCCCGATATTGTTTTGATTACAAAAATCCACTTTGACCTCTTGACGGAGTGCTTGATGACGGCCGATAAGTACGGTCGGTGGAAAGCGAATAAAGCGGATACTGTCCGGGATCTCGCCGGCGCCATGCAATTCGATCATAGCTTGGTCAAAGGAGATGTTCTCGCGTCCCTCGAGCAGACCAGTGTCGATTACGCGGAAATCATACGTCATCGATACTCGTTCCCGTTGTGACATTGATGATAGAACATTAGGTGGAACGGATCCCGATCCCGCTAGCCTGACGAAACACAAGCATCAGAGGCTTTTGAAGTGTTTCAGCGTACAACAATCGGGATGTCGAGTTGGCGGCGAATCTTCGCGAGATCTTTTTTCCGAGGGTGAAAGGGGAAGCTGGCGATATTGCTCGGCGGGGAATCACCGTAGGGCCGGTCGCAAGCTGAAATATCTTCTTGAATCTTGCCCGGACACCCTGAAGTTCGAAAGGCGATCCCCTTGTCGATGACGTCGCAGAGCTCCGAATCCGTGATCCCATATCCCGTTATTCGACCTTCACTGTCAAATTTCATCTGTTCGATTTGTACGTCTCGATAGTCGATCAAATATCGAGCTAGTTGCACTCGACGCCATTGGTCACGCGGTGTGGCCGGTAGGTGATCCATGAGTGAGCCTTTTTCTGGAAAGAAGCAGAACATGTGGCTATGGCCCCCGAGGTTGGCAATACGCTGGACAAGCTGTAGTACTTCGTGCTCAGTTTCACCCATACCTACAATGATGTGCGCGCCGAATCTTTGTGCGCCAAAGACTTCGCGCGCGGAGAGCAAAATCTCCCAGTATTTGCTCCATTTATGTGGTGATTGAACTCCCTTTCCTCTGGTGCGATCGAATATTTCCGGAGTAGCTGCATCCAATGCAACTGTAAAAATGTCCGCCCCTAGATCTTTCAACGTCACCACATCGGCTTTTGTCATTGTGGTCGGATTCGATAATATCGACACGGGTAAAGTATTTGGATCAATTTTGTCAGTCCATTTTTTCAGGACAGAGACGGTGTCACGGTCAGACTTCGGATGTGTAATCATCGAAATGCACATTCGATGGAAGGGCGTGTTTGCAAGGTCCTTGGCGACGATATTAACGATGTCGTCGATTGGTACTGCCGGCCAATCAACTCGAATGAAATTGCGATCTGCATAATCACGTTCCGCTTCTCGGTGCCTAGCGAGACCACAATACGCGCAGTTTGCCCTACACCCTTCGGGATAGGTCAACAACAAGTTCAGGCAGCGTGTGCATTCGCATCGATACATCTTACCTTGCATGATGCCGAGCGTGATTGCGGCCGCGGTCGAGAGCTGCACATACTCCGGCGATTGCATGTGCGGTGCGAGAAAGTTGTGGTTCGGTTGATAAATCCCAGTTGGTTGTCTGCCATTGGTCTTAACCCGGCCCCCGTTACGTAATTCTTTCGGCGTTGGGTTTGGCAGTCTCGGTTGCATTACGGTGCTGCTGTTTAAACCACGGCCGTTCTCACGGCCGTGGGATTGCGTTGACTCTGGAGATTTTACGCAGCTCATGACTCTTCCCTCGTTTGTAACATCAGGCTTTCCAATATTCCGGATAGGCTATCCAAGCAGAACGTAAATCGCGTGTTGCCGGAGCTGATCCAGATTTATAGCAGGACAACAACTTGCGTCTTCTGCTGACCGCTCGCGCAGAAGCGGCTCCAAATAATTCGTGCAATTCCTCGGCGTAGTTTTCGTCCGCCCCTGTGTCCCCCTCGAGCCAGCTTTTCGCGGCTTCAGCA